>CANHGA010000073.1 GCA_947460085.1 Synechococcaceae cyanobacterium | reverse complement strand
GGCGTGGGGCAGGGCAGCCCTCTGGCCCTTGGTGCCTGCCGAGAGGATCATCGCGGCGGTTCCCATGGCCTGGCCGATGCAGATGGTGTGCACCGGGGGTTTCACGTAGCTGAGGGTGTCGCAGATGGCGAAGGCTTCGGTTTCAAAGCCGATGGCATCGCCGGAATACCAGCTGGTGCCCGTGGAGTTGATATAGAAGAAGATCGGCTTGTCCGGGTTGTCGAACTCCAGATAAAGGAGTTGGGCAATGATCAATTCGGTCACGTCGATGCCCAGCTGACGCTTCGAATCGTCGTCGCTGAACAGGGGCAAGCCCAGGTAGACGATCCGTTCTTTGAGCAGCAGGCTCGGCAGGTCGGGCGGCGGAGTGCGCAGCACTCCCGAATCTCCGTAATAGGGAGCTGACGCCGTCATCCGCGCACCACAACTGGCATGTGAGCGGAGCCTAGCTGGGGCTGCCGGCCTCCGGCTTGGGGGGGGACGCTTTGGGCTTGGCCTTGCGCTTGGTGTTGGTGGGGCCAGCCACCGCTGATGGGGTGCTTTCGGCCGGGGTTTGGCTGGCGCCGGTGCGGGCAAACACGATGCGGCCCGTGGGGTTTTGCAGAGCTCCGGTAACCACCACTGGCAGCCGTTCGCCGATGCGGCCCCGGGCGCCTTCCACCACCACCATGGTGCCGTCGTCGAGATAGCCCACGCCCTGGTCGGCTTCCTTGCCATCGCGGGCAATCTTGATGGGCAGTTCGTCGCCGGGTTGCACCTCGGGGCGCAGGGCGATCACCAACTCGCTCAGGTTGAGCACCTTGAGGGCTTTGACCTCGGCCACCTTGGCCAGGTTGTAGTCGGCGGTGAGCAGGGTGCCGCCGGTGTCGGCGGTGAGCTCGAGCAGTTTGTCGTCGACGCCCTTGCCCTGGTATCGGGTGGTGTTGACCACCAGGCGGCGGCCGTACTGCTCCCGGAGCTCGCTGAGGAGCTTCAGGCCCCTCCGACCCCGGCCCCGCTTTTCGGCATTGCTGGAATCGGCCAGGGCCTGCAATTCATCGATCACGCTCTGGGCCACGATCACCTGGCCCTCGAGCAGGCCGGAATCGAGTAGGCCCCGGATGCGGCCATCGATGATCACGCTGGTGTCGAGGATCTTGGCGCTGGCTGGGAGCAACACCCCTTCCGCCACTAGCAGGGCTTCGGTGCTGCTGGGATTGAACAGGCGCAACAGGGTGCGTCCGTGCACCTCGGCCAGGTTGTAGCCCGACACCCCAAAAAACACGTTGCTCACCACGGCCGCCAGGGGTTTGACGAACACCACCTCCCAGGGCAGGGGCAACAGCAGGATCGGCGCCAGCAGCAGGTTGGCCACGAGCAGCCCCAGGATGAGCCCCACGGCCCGGCTCACCAGCAGGTCGGTGGGCATGCTCCGCACCTGTCGCATCAGGGTTTTGCGCAGATAGCCGAACACCAGTCCGGCCACCAGGCCCGCCGCAGCCCCCACGGCCGCGAGGATCCAGGTGAGCTGCTCAAGGTTGGGAATCCGGATCAACTGCTGCTCCGGCAGGAGATCGACCCCCAGCCAGCCAGCGGCGGCCCCGGAGATCACGAACAGGATCAGGATGAGCGAGTCCAACATTCCTGTGGTGTGTGACGTCCCGACAACCCAGGCCGAAGCATGCCTGATCTCGGTCCCTTTCGCCCGCCTGGATATCCGCCCCGCAGCGCTTATCTGCATTTGCCCTTCTGCCACCGGCGCTGTTTTTATTGCGACTTCCCTGTGGTGCCCTTGGGAGATCTGGCCAGGGGCGAGGCCCCTTCCCCGGGATCCAGCTCGATCGCCGCCTACCTAGGGCTGCTGCACCAAGAGATTGCAACGGCTCCTGTGGGGCCTCCGCTCTCCACGGTCTATTTCGGTGGCGGCACCCCATCCCTGCTGACGCCCCACCAGATCGCCGATCTGGTGGGGGCTTTGCGATCCAGGTTTGGCCTGGCCCCCGGGGCGGAGGTCACCCTGGAACTGGATCCGGCCAGCTTTGACCAGCAGCGGCTGGGCGGCTATCTGGCGGGTGGGATCAACCGGGTCAGCCTGGGCGGCCAGAGTTTCGACGACCAGGTGCTCTCGGACCTCGGGCGACGCCACCGGGGCGCCGATGTGGTGGAGGCGGCGCGTTGGTTGTCGGAGGCCTGCCTGGATGGGCGGCTGGCCAGTTGGAGCTTGGATTTGATCCAGGGCGCTCCAGAGGCGGTTGGGGCGGGCCTAGGGGCCTGGGGCCAGCAGCTCCAGCAGGCGATTGGCCTCCAGCCCCCCCATCTGTCGGTCTACGACCTGAGCATCGAACCGGGCACCGTGTTTGAGCGGCGCCTGGAGCAGGGAGCCCTTGCCCTGCCGGATCAGGACCAGGGGGCAGACCTGATGGAGCTCACCTGGAGCGCCCTGGCTGCGGCCGGCTATGGCCACTACGAAATTTCCAACTTCGCCAAGCCAGGCCACGCCTCCCGCCACAACCGCGTCTACTGGAGTGGCGCGGGCTGGTGGGGCTTTGGCATGGGGGCCACCGGGGCCCCGTGGGGCGAACGGGTGGCCAGGCCCCGCACCCGGGAGGGTTACGCCGCCTGGCTCGCCCAGGAGCTGGGGGAGGGGCCTGCTGGCGATTCGCGCCGCGCCGAGGCCGCAGCACCAACGCCACCGGGGGGGCTCCCCCTCGATGAGCGGCTGATGGTGGGGCTCAGGCGCCGCGAGGGGGTGGCGATGGAGCCGTTGCTGGCCCGGCAGGGCTGGGGGGCCAAAGAGGTGGCGCGGCAGGTGGCCCAGCTGCGTCAGCGGCTGGCCGCCCCCCTGGAGGCTGGCTGGCTGGTGATTGAAGGCCCGCGCTGGCGGTTGAGCGATCCGGCCGGTTTGGCTGTTAGCAATTCGGTGCTGCGGGAGCTGCTGGCTTGGTGGCAGGAGCAGCTGGATGGCCCAGCCCCGCAATCCAGCCGCGCAGGGCTTCTGCCCCTAGGGCCCGCCCTGGGATCAAAGGCGGGCTGAACGGGGGTTGGCGGCTCGTGAGGCCGAGGAGGTCGGCGGTGACGCGCACCTGGCCGTCACAGCGCTCGCCAGCCCCAATGCCGATCACCGGGATGGCCAGGCTTTGCTGCAGTTCCCCGGCCAGCTCGCTCGGGATGTGCTCGAGCACCAGCGCAAAGCAACCGGCCTGCTCCAGGGCCAAGGCCTGGCGCTTGAGGGCTTCCTGGCTGGCTGCGGTGTTGCCCTGGCGGCGGTAGCCCAGTTGGTGGACGGATTGGGGGGTCAGGCCGATGTGCCCCATCACCGGGATGCCGCTGCGCACCAGGCGATCGATCACGGCAAGGGTTTCGGGCTCCGCCCCCTCGAGCTTCACCGCAGCCGCAGGGGTTTCCTTGAGCACCCGGCCGGCCGCGGCCACGGCCTCATCCGGACTGCATTGGTAGGAGAGAAACGGGAGATCGCAGATCAACAGGGGCTGCTGGGCCTGGGCTGCAGCGGCCATGCCCCGGCCGGCGGCACGGCAGTGGTGCAGCATCTCGTCGAGGGTGACCGGCAGGGTGGTGCTGTGGCCCAGAACCACCATGGCCAGGGAGTCGCCCACCAGGATGGCGTCGGCGCCGGCTTCGGTGACGACGGCGGCTGAGAGGGCATCCCAGGCCGTCAGCACACTGATCGGCAGGCCCGCCTGTTTGCGGCTGGCGAGATCAGCGGGGCGCAGGGGCAAGACCAGCAGGTTCGGGGGAAGCCATTGCTAGCATCTACACGACTCGGACCCACGCGGCCCTGACGCCTAAATCTGGTCAGGACCGGAAGGTAGCAGCCACACGGGATGCTCAAGGCAGGCGTGGATTCCGGGTCACCCTCTTCAAAAATCGGCTGCTGGCTTACTCAGCGTCTTTGTTCTGACGGTTGAGCAGGAAGGGAGGGATCTTGGCGCCGCGCTCCTCGGCCAGTTGGGCAAAGGTGTTGGTGAAGGTCATGGCCTTGCGCTCGTTGCGGTAGGGGGTGCCGCTTTCGAAGCCAGTGGCAATCACGGTGACGTGGATCTCGCCCTCGAGTTTTTCGTCGATCACGGCGCCCACAATGATGTTGGCATCGGGATCCACCACGTCGTAAATCACCTCGGAGGCGGTGGTCATGTCCTCGAGGGTCATGTCCTTGCCGCCGCTGATGTTGATCACACAGCCTTTGGCGCCGTCGATGCGGGCCGATTCCAGCAGGGGGCTACTCATGGCTGCCTGGGCGGCTTCGCTGGCCCGGGAGCGGCCCGAACCCACGCCAATGCCCAGGAGGGCGGTGCCGGCATCGGCCATCACCGAACGCACGTCGGCAAAGTCGACGTTCACCAGGCCTGGCTTGGTGATGATGTCGCTGATGCCCTTCACACCCATGCGCAGCACGTCATCGGCGGCGCGGAAGGCCTCATTGAGCGGAGCGCCGGCAATCGCATCCCGTAGGCGGTCGTTGGGGATGACAATCAGGGTGTCCACCGATTCGGCCAGCCGGGCAATGCCCTCTTCGGCTTGGCGCAGACGCTTGCGGCCTTCAAAACCAAAGGGCTTGGTGACAATGCCCACGGTGAGGGCGCCCACTTCCTTGGCCACCTCGGCCAGGATTGGGGCGGCGCCGGTGCCGGTGCCCCCACCCATGCCCGCGGCGATGAACACCAGGTCGGCGCCCTGCAGGGATTCGATCAGTTCGGCGCGGGATTCTTCCGCCGCTTTTTGACCAATCACCGGGTTGCCGCCTGCCCCCAAGCCCCGAGTGAGTTTCTGGCCCAGTTGGATGCGCTTCAGGGCGGAGGATTGGATCAGGGCCTGGGCATCGGTATTGAGCACCCGGTAGCCCACCCCCTGCAGGTCGGACGCGATCATGCGGTTGACCGCATTGCTGCCGCCTCCACCCACGCCGATCACCTCAATACGGGCGGTTTGGCTCGGGGTGATGCCATTGGGCTGGGGCGTGCTTTCCACCATGGCTTCTGGGATGCCGTCGATCTGCGGCGAAACGTTCTGTGACTGCATTATGTCGGCGATGGGGATCGGGGGCCCCGAGCGATGTCACACCAGGTCATTTAGCACCATTTTCTTTGGAGCCAGGGTTAATCGCGGTTTGATGGTGGTTTGGCGCTAGGGCCGCCATCCCTGCCGCTTGGGGCCGGGGCCGGCAGCCCGAGTTCGGGTTGGTTGGGATCGGTGAGGTCGATGGACACCACATGGCGTCCCCTGATCTTGGCGGGCAGTTGCTGGCTCAATTGCTGGAGAACGTCAATCCGCCGCTCCAGCTGGCCATCAATGGGGCCGAGGTGGACCTGGCCCAGCCGGGTGCTCTTCAACCAGAGACTGCCCCCCGGTTCGAAGCGGATTTCCTTGAGATCGGGGCCGATGGATTGGCGTTGCTCGAGCACCAGCGCCAGGGCCGGCCGCAGCCGCTGCTGCCAGCCCAGCACCACCAGGGAGTTGGCCGCCTGGTTGGGGCTCCCCTGGCCCTGACGGGACGACATCCAATTGCCCAAGCGATCCACGTAGCCCTGCTCCAAGCCTTTGGCGCTTTGGCGTTGGGCCCGGGCCACGGCTTCCCGGTCGACCAACTCCACCCGCAGCCGGGGGGGGGCCATCAGCCGGCTTACCTGCACCTGTTCCACCGGCAGGGCCCCCTCGATCGCCATGGCCATCGCTTGGGGTTGCAGGGCCAAGAGCGGTTGGGGGAAGCGCAGGCCGGTGGCCGCAATGATCTGATCCGCCCCAACTTGGGAGCTGCCCACAACCTCCACCTGGCTGGCACCGGTAAGGATCCAGCCCTGGCGCAGCAGGCCATAGCCCAGGCCGATGGCGACGGACGTGAACACCAGGATCCGCCAGCTGTGGCGGAGCCGGTCTTGCCGTTTCTGCTGACGCAGTTGGCGGCGACGCTCCGCTCCAGGCGATAGGGGGGGCTGGTTGACCAAAGGGTGATCAGAGTTCGCAGCGGGATCGGGCCATCAATTCGGCGATCCAGCGGCGGGCCCGGTCGGCATCGGAAAAGGGCAGGTCCTTGTGCTGGCCATTGCCCACCAGCCGCAGGCGGCAGGAGCCCTGGCTTTCATCGGTGAGGGGAGCCTCGCCGGAATGCAACGAGAGCAGCTCCACCAACTCCAAATGCTTGATCACAAAGGAGTCTTCCGGTTGCATTTTGCCGGCCTCGAAGCGGGTCCAGCTCAGCACCCCATCCACGAGCCGGGCGGCGCCACAGCCATCCAATTTGGCCAGTTCAGACCCTTCGGCCCAGGTGCGAAACAGCGATTGACGTCGCCGTTCCAGCCAGCCCAAGGCCGCCAGCAGCACAAAAACCAAGAGCAGAGGTAGCCACAGCAGTCCATGACTCATGCCCCTGGTCCTCCCTTCTCAGCAGGTTTGTGCCATTCTCTCGCCCCTTCGATCAATTCGTGCACCAATGTTTCAAGCGGTAGGCCACTGGCGGCCCAGAGCATGGGGTACATGCTCTGGCTGGTGAAGCCCGGGAAGGTGTTGATCTCATTGAGCCAGAGCTCACCGCTGGCCTCGGCGTAGAAAAAGTCGACCCGGGAGAGGCCCATTGCGCCCACGGCCTCACAGGCCTGGATCGCCATGGTGCGGGCCCGCTCCGTGACTTCCGCCGGCACAACGGCGGGGATCACGGTGTGGCTTTTGCCATCGCTGTATTTGGTGTCGTAGTCGTACCAATCGGCGTCGAAGCAGATTTCGCCCAACACGGAAGCCAGTAGGGGTTGGTGGCCGCCCCCCCGCACGGCGCATTCCAGCTCCCTGGCCGATACCCCCCGTTCAATCACCAGCCGCGGGTCGAGGGCCGCCGCAGCTTCTAGGCCCGCCAACAGCTCCTGGCGGTCGCTGGCCTTGCTAATCCCCACCGAGGAGCCCAGGTTGGCGGGTTTGATGAAGCACGGATAGCCCAACTGGGCTTCAAGCTTGGTGATGAGGTCGGTGGGATTGGTGCGCAGTTCCCCCGCTGAAGCGCAGACGTAGGGCACCTGGGGCAGGCCGGCCGCGGCAAAGGCGGCCTTCATGGCCTGTTTGTCCATGCCCACCGCCGAGCCCAGCACCCCCGAACCCACAAAGGGCACCTGCATCAGGGTGAACAGGCCCTGGATGGTGCCGTCTTCGCCGTTGGGGCCATGCAGCACCGGCAGCCACACGTCGATGGCATCGGCGCCGGCGGGGAAGCCGGAAAAGCCTGGTTTGGCCGGGCTGCTCGGCAATTGGCCTGGGCCAGCCGGGGTGCCCTGGGCCAGCACCGCATCGGCCACCTCTGGGCCCCACCAGCGGCCCTGGGGGTCGATGTAGAAGCAGCTCACGCCGTAGCGGGAGCCATTGCTTCCCCCGGCCAGGGCGCTGGCCACGGTGGCTGCTGAGCGAATCGAGACCGCGTGCTCGCCCGAGGCTCCCCCAAAGATCAGGCCGACACGGGTGGGGGTGGTGCTCATGCGGACGCCAGGGCTGGCCGAAGCCGACCAAACTCAGGCCAGTTTGCCGCTGAGGGAGAAGGGACGCACCCCTTCGATCGTCACGTTGACCAGATCGCCTCCCTGGTGGCTGGAGCCGTCGGGCTTGAGGGCCGGGAAAAAGGTGAGCCGGTTGGTGCGGGTGCGGCCCAGTAGTTGGCTGGGGTCCTTGGGGTTGATGCCTTCTGCCAACACCTCCACGGTGCGGCCGGCGTATCGGGCGCTGCGGCTGCGGGCCGTGGCTTCCACCAGGGCATTGATCTCCTGGAGCCGCTCCACCTTCACGTCTTCCGTGAGTTGGCCGGGCCAATCGGCCGCAGGGGTGTTGGGCCTGGGCGAATAGGCCGCCGTATTGACCAGATCGAAGCCGATCTCTTCAATCAGGGCCAGGGTGCGGCGGAATTGGGTGTCGGTTTCGCCGGGGAACGCCACGATCACATCGGCGCTGATCGAGGCCTCGGGCATCCGATCGCGAATGCGATCAATGATGCGGCGGTAGCGATCAATCGTGTAGCCCCGGGCCATGGCCTTGAGCACGTCGTCATCACCGCTTTGGAAGGGGATGTGGAAGTGTTCGCACACCTTGGGCAGGTCGGCGCAGGCGTCGATCAGCCGCTCGGTGAAGTAGCGGGGATGGCTGGTGGCGAAGCGGATCCGCTCGATGCCCGCCACGTCGTGCACCTGGTGCAGCAGGTCGGTGAGGGTGTGCTGGCGGCGGCCTTCCGGGGTGATGCCGGGCAGGTCGCGGCCATAGGCATCGATGTTTTGACCCAGCAGGGTGATCTCTTTGATGCCGCTGGCGGCCAGACCCTCCATTTCCAGCTTGATGGCGCCCGGCAGTCGGGATTGTTCCTTGCCCCGCACCGAGGGCACCACGCAATAGGTGCAGCGCTCGTTGCAGCCATAAATCACATTCACCCAGGCGCAGACCGTGCTGTCGCGCCGGGCGGTGGTGATGTCTTCAAGGATGTGGTGCTCCTCGGTGGCCACCACCTGGGCGCCGGCCTCCACCTGGGCCAGCAGCACGTCGAGGCGGTTGGCATGCTGGGGCCCCATCACCAAATCGAGTTCGGGCACGCGGCGCAGCAGCGAAGCCCCCTCCTGTTGGGCGACGCAGCCGGCCACCACCAAGGTGAGGTTGGGGTTCGTGCGTTTGCGCTGGGCCTGGCGTCCCAGGTAGCTGTAAACCTTCTGTTCGGCGTTGTCGCGAATCGTGCAGGTGTTGTACAGAACCAAATCGGCGCTGTGTTCGTCGGTGCCAGGGGCATAGCCCATGGATTCGAGGATTCCGGCCATGCGCTCGGAATCCGCCTTGTTCATCTGGCAGCCAAAGGTGGTGATCCAGTAGCTGCCTCGCCCCGAACCCGTAGAGCTGGAGGGGGCGCTGAGTTGTGTCGCCGTCATGGGACCAGTCTCCGGCATCGGTCGCCTAGAGGTGTTCAGAGATGCTCAATTAATGTGAGCTGCTGGCCGCAGAGGGTCAGTTTTTGTCCAAGGTCCATGGCCAGAAGGGTCAGCAGGCCGATCGCGGCATCGGGGTTGCTCTGCCGCAGCTCATCGAAATCGTGCCGATGGAGGAGCCAGCACCCTCCATCGGTGTCAGCGACGACGTCGGCCATACGTCGCTGGCCCGAGAGAAAGGCGGCATCTCCAAACAGCATCCCCGTTGTGAAGGTGGCTAGGCGGGCATGGGTG
>CANHGA010000072.1 GCA_947460085.1 Synechococcaceae cyanobacterium | reverse complement strand
GATCGGAAGAGCACACGTTTGCTCTCCACTGCCCCACCAGGCCTCCTGCGCCGTGGGCCTCGGCGTGATGCAACTGTGCGGCGTAGCCAACCTGCTGCTTGGAGCCCTGGTGGGGCAGTGGAGAGCAAACCTGGGCCCCTTGCTGGTGAGCTACACCCTGGCGCCCCTGATTCCCCAGCTGCTGTTGATTTGCGCGGTGGCCGTTGTGGCCCTTCCCCTGCGGCGTTTGGTGTTGGTGGAGCCGTGAAGCGCTCCCGTTCGTTGATCTATGGACTGGCAGGCCTGGTGGTCGTACTTGACCAACTCAGCAAGCATTGGGCCCTCACCCATCTGCCGGCCTACGGCTCACGGGTTTGGCTGCCAGGGCTGGTGCACTTCCAGCTCACAACCAACACCGGGGCAGCCTTCAGCCTGTTCAGCGGTTCCCCCCAGGCCCTGGGTTTGGTGAGCCTGGCGGTGGCCATCGCTGTTGTGGTTTGGCTGGAACGCCAGGGGCCCCTATCGCTGGCCCGCCAACTCGGCCTCGCCTTGGTGTTGGGCGGTGCCATTGGCAATGGCCTGGATCGGTGGCGCTCTGGGGCCGTGGTCGATTTCGTGGCCTTGGTGCCGATCGACTTTCCGATCTTCAATGGGGCCGATGTGGCCATCAATCTGGCGGTGCTGTGTTTTGCGATCGATCTGGTGAGGGGCAATGGCAAGCGCAGCGCTTGAGGCCCTAGGCCGTCGCTGGCGGCGGCTGATCCAGCCAGCGCAGGTCCAGGCGCTGGTGCACCTGCCAGGCCAGCCGCCCAGGGTGGTGCCCCTCCATGGCGGTGCTTATCAGATCGGTCGCGATAGCGATTGTCAGATCAAGATCGAGCACAGCGCCGTCAGTCGCCACCACGCCCTGCTCGAACAACGGGGCCATAACTGGCTCCTCAGTGACCAGGCGTCGACCAATGGCCTGTGGTGGCAGGGGCGACGCATCCGCCAGCTGCTGCTGAGCGACGGCGACAACGTTCGCTTTGGCCCCAGCCAGCAGGCAGGGCTACCAGAGCTGGATTTCCAAATCCGACCGATCCCCAAACTCCACAAGCTCGTGCGCTCAGCCAGCCTGGGCCTGGCCACCGTGGCCGCCAGTGGCTTGCTGGTGCTTGGCATTTCGGTGACCCAATCGCCAATCCGGGGCAGCCTGGCCAGCGTGCGGGGACCCCTGGTGCTCTACGACCAAGCGGGCAAACCGATCACCTCCGTGGATGCCCTGCGGCACCACGAACCCAATGGCTTACGCCATTACCCGGCGGTCTTGATCGATGCCTTACTGGCTAGCGAGGACAGCCGCTTCTGGTGGCACCCCGGGGTCGATCCGGTGGGCACGGCCCGGGCCCTACTCACCAACCTGGTGGGGGGTCGCGTGCTGGAAGGGGGCAGCACCTTGACCCAACAGCTGGCCCGCACCCTCTATCCGGACCAGGTTGGCCAGGGGGAAACCCTGGAGCGCAAGTGGCGGGAATTGCTGGTGGCCCTGCAAATCGAAGCCCGGTTTAGCAAAAGGGATGTGCTGCTGAGCTATCTCAACCGCGTGTACCTGGGGGTGGGCTGGGGCTTCGAAGACGCATCACGCCATTACTTCGGCCACCCGGCCGCAAAGCTCACCCTGCCGGAAGCCGCCCTCCTGGTGGGGCTGCTTCCATCGCCAAACGGCTACGACCCCTGTTTTGATCCGGGCGCAGCGCTGGAAGCGCGCAACAGCGTGCTGGCCAAGATGGCCGACACCGGTCGCATCAGCGACGACCAGGCCCGCCAAGCCAGGCGCCGCGCCATCCAGCTTGCCCCCAATGCCTGCAAGGCCAACCAACAGGGCAAAGGGGCGCCCTTTTACAGCGATCAGGTACGGCGTGATCTCGAACAATCGGTCGGCAGCAGTGTGGCCTCGGAGGGAAATTTCCTCATCGACACCTACCTCAACCCCACCCTGCAAACCCAGATTGAACAGCTGCTGCGGCAACGGCTGGCGGCAAGCCGGGGCCTGGGCATTCAAGAGGGGGCCGTGGTGGCATTGGATAGCCGTAACGGTGGCATCCTGGCCATTGCCGGTGGCCGCGATTACCGCCAAAGCCAGTTCAATCGGGCTTCGATGGCGCTCAGGCAACCGGGAAGCGCCTTCAAGCTGATTCCCTATCTGGTCGCCGTGGAAAAAGGTGCCAAACCGGGCGATTCGATCAGCTGTTCCCCACTGCTCTGGCGGGGTCAGTTCTACGGCTCCGACTGCAGGGGCAGGCTCAGCCTCAGCTCTGCCTTTTCCAGCAGCAGCAACACCGCCGCGTTGCGCCTGGGCCAGCGGGTCGGCCTGGAAGCCGTGGTGCAGAAGGCCCTGGATCTCGGCATCACCAGCCCCTTGGCCCCGGTGCCTGGCCTGGTGCTCGGCCAGAGCGAAGTGAACCTGGTGGAACTCACCGCTGCCTATGGGGCCATCGCCAACAACGGGGTTTGGCATGCCCCAACCACCATCCGCCGGCTCACCGATGCGGAAGCCTGCACTGGAGGAGCGGTCGACCAGTGCAGGCCAGCTGGCAATCCCCAACAAACCAGCGCCCCAGGCCGACGCATCGCCACGGTGGCCCAAGCCCAGACCATGCAACAACTGCTGCGGGCCGTGGTGCAACGGGGCACCGGAACGCCCGCCTACCTGGGGGGCCAAGAAGGTGGCAAAACAGGCACCACCAATGGCGGTCGTGACCTGCTGTTCATCGGTTACGAACCGAGGCGCCACTGGGTGATTGGCATCTGGCTGGGCAATGACGACAACAGCCCCACCCAAGCCTCCAGTGCCCTTGCCGCAGGGCTCTGGGGCGAGATCATCCGAGCAACCAATCCCTAACCCCTTGAACCTGCGCACCCGCCTTTGGTTGGTTGGCGGTCTGGCCCTGCTGGGTCTGATCGGCTTGGGGATGGTGCTGCAGTTGTTCAACCAGCTGGTGTGGCAGCTCAGCACGGTGTTGCCCTACGGATTGGTGGGGCCCGTGGTGTTTGTGGTGTTTGCCGGCGCTGCCCTCTTCCTGATCCAATTGGCCTGGCCCTGGCTTCGAGCAGGGATGGCCAACCGCTCCGCCAAGGGACCAACAGCGGCTCCGGAAGCGCCCATCAACCGACGGGAAGCTGCCCAGCAAAATTTGGCCGCCATCGACCAAACCCTCGAGCGGGTTCGAGACGCCGTCGAGCGGGAAGCCCTGCGCCAGGAAAGGGCCCGCATGCAAGCAGAACTGGAGCGGGGCGATCTGGTGATTGTGCTGTTTGGCACCGGATCGGCCGGCAAAACCTCCCTGATCAGGGCGCTCTTGAAGCAATTGGTGGGGGAGGTGAACGCCGCGATGGGGTCTACCTCCAAAACCGAGCGCTATCGCCTCCGGCTCAAGGGCCTGCAGCGGGGCGTTTGGCTGGTGGATACCCCGGGAATTTTGGAGGGCGGCGCCGGCGGCGAGGATCGGGAGCAGCTCGCCCGGGAGCAAGCCAGCCGCGCCGACCTGTTGTTGCTGGTGGTGGATGGGGATTTGCGCGCTGCAGAGATGGAGGTGTTTGAGGCCCTAGCGGCCTTGGGCAAGCGGCTGATGCTGGTCTTGAACAAGTGCGATCTCCGGGGCGAACAGGAGGAGCAGCGGCTGCTCAGCCTGCTCAGGGAACGGACCCGCGGCACGATTGGCCCAGACGACGTGATCCCAGCCAGTGCAGCGCCCCAAACCATTCCCATGCCCGGCTCCCTTCCCCTGCAACCCAAGCCAGAGGTGGAAGCCCTGCTCCGCCGGATTGCCTCGGTGTTGCATGCCGATGGCGAGGAATTGATTGCCGACAACCTGCTGCTGCAGTGCCTTCAACTGGGCGAGGCCAGTCGCTCCCTGCTGGCCAGGCAACGGCGCAGCGACGCGGAAACCATCGTGGATCGCTACATGTGGATCGGTGCGGGGGTCTTGGCGGTGACGCCGCTACCGGGCATTGATCTGCTGGGGGCAGCGGCCGTCAATGCCCAGATGGTGGTGGAGATCGCCCGGGTCTATGGCATCAGCCTCAGCCGCCAAAGTGCCCAGGACCTGGCCCTGTCCGTGGGGCGCACCCTGGCGGGTCTGGGCCTGATCAAAGGCGGGGTCAGCCTGATCTCAGCGGCCCTAACCCTCAACCTGCCAGCCCTGCTGCTGAGCCGGGCCATTCAGGCCGTGAGCGCGGCCTGGCTCACCCGGGTCGCAGGCCTGAGTTTTATCACCTACTTCGAACGGGACCAGGACTGGGGGGATGGGGGCATCCAAAACGTGGTGCAGCAGCACTACGACCTGGGCCGCCGGGAAGGGGCGCTGCGGCACTTTCTGGCAGTGGCGTTCAACCGGGTGGTGCAGCCCCTGCGGGAGAAGGATCGCCAACTGCCCCCCCGACCTCCCAAGGCCTAGGGGTAGGGGTATCGCCCGCATCAACCGCCAGACCCAGGGCCTCCGGCGGCGGCGGCAGCATGGGCCCGCGGCTATCCAACACGGTGATCAACACCAGGTAGACGACGCCGATCAACACCGAAATCACGCCGGTCATGATTGCCACCCAGCGCCGCCGGGTATCACCTGGGGTCTGACTCACGGCACCAACCCCAAATCGGCCTGAACCACCTGGGCCAGCTGGGCTAAATGGTGGGGTTGGGTGTGGGGATTGCCCAAGACCGCCTTGAGGTGATGCCGGCCTTGGTAGTGGGGCCTGGACAACATCAGATCTCTGGCGAGCAATGACTGGCGGGTGCGCTGACTCCAGTGGTCGGCGGCCAGGGCATCGCCAGCCACGGGGGTGAACGCCACCAGGTGCATGGGGCCCGAGCGAACCAGCAAGCGATCATCAGCGGCCAATAGGGCTTGCAGCTGGCGGCGGCGGGCAATCGCCCCATCCAGAATGGCTTCGATTCCCTCGAGGCCAAGCTGGCGCAAGCCCAGCCAAAGCTTGAGGATTTCGGCTGGCCTGGTGCCCTGGAGGCCCGTTTCTCCCCCATGGCCGCCGCCCCAACTGGGCTCCATGTAGGGCAAGCCCGTTTGGAACGCCTCCGACAGCGCCTGGGGTTGGGCCAGCAGCAGCAGGGATGAGGTTTTGGTGATGCCCAGGAGCTTCTGGGGATTCAGGGTGATCGAATCGGCGGCGGCCAGGCCCACCACCCGGTGGCGATGGCCCTCGGCAAGGGCAAACGCCGCCCCAATCGCACCATCCACGTGGAGCCACACCCCATGGCGATGGCAAAGGGCCGCCATGGCCCCAAGGGGGTCGACGGCTCCCCGCACGGTGGTGCCCGCCGTGGCCACCACGGCAATCACGGGACGCCCCGAGGCCTGAAGCTCCTCCAGACGAGCCTGCAGGAGCTCGACCTGGAGGCAACCGGCAGCATCAACCGCAATCAACTGGAGAGCTTCCGGTGGCAGGCCCATCACCGCTAGGGATTTAGCCAGGGAGACATGGGCGTCGGCGCTGGCGATGACCACCGCCTCCGGGCAGCTCTGCAGGCCCCGGGAGCGGCGGGCCGTCACCAGGGCCATCAAATTCGACAGGGTTCCGCCGCTGGCAGCCACGCCCCCACTCCCCGGCGGCAGGCCCAGCCGTTCGGCAAGCCACGCCACCATGCTCCTTTCCAGGCGGGTCAGGCTGGGGGAGAGCTCCTCGGCGAGCAAGTTGTTGTTCAGGCCGGCACAGATCAAATCCCCCACCACAGAGGCCCCAAGCGCGGGGGGATCGAGGTGGGCCAAGGCCCCTGGATGGTTGGGGTTGTAGGCCCCGTCCATCACCAGCTGGAGATCGGCCAAAAGGGCGCCATGGCCCAGGCCCACAAGCTGGGGCTCCACCTCCGGCAACACGCTCAAGCCGGGTAGGGGCGAGCGCTCAGACGCCGTGCCCAACCAGCGGCACAGCTGGGCGCTGGCCTGCTCAAGGAACAGCTGCAGCCCAGGATCCAAGTGATCCGGCTGGGCAAAGGGAAGGGGCTGGCGGGCCCGGGGCTCAGGTGGCGCGCTAGCCAACAGGGGACGCTCAGATCGGGCCATTCTGGCCTTTGGGGGTTGGGCTACAAGGGATGGATGACCAAGCCCAATCCCTTGAGCCCCGAAACGCTCGAATTCTGGATGGCGCGCCTGCTGCGCCACGGCGAACGGGTGGGCCAGCAGGGGGAAATTCCCGTGGCCGCAGCAGTATTGACTGGATCAGGCCACTGCATCGGCTGGGGCAGCAACAGCCGCCACCTCGGCCATGACCCGCTCGGCCATGCCGAACTGACCGCCCTGGGCCAGGCGGCCAGGCTGAGGAGTGATTGGCGCTTTAACGACTGCACCTTGCTGGTCACCTTGGAGCCCTGCCCGATGTGCGCGGGGGCCCTGGTGCAAGCCCGGATGGGACGGGTGGTTTTCGGAGCCAGCGACAGCAAGCGGGGAGCCCTCGGCGGCTGCCTCGATCTGGCCCAAAGCCCAAGTGCCCACCACACCATGGAGGTGGTGGGCGGGATCTGCCAAGGGCTGGCCCAGGAGCAATTAGCCGCCTGGTTTAGGCGGAGACGGCAACTGGCGCAGAGCCCTTGAATGCCGGCAGTTCGGTTTCGAACAGATTCAAGAGACGCTCCACATTCTGGGGCTGGCTGTTGTAACCCATCAGGCCAATCCGCCAGACCTTGCCGGCCAAGGCTCCGAGGCCACCGCCCACCTCAATGCCGTGCTTGTTGAGCAGATGGAGGGTGAAGGCCTTGCCATCCACACCCTCAGGGATCCGCACGGTGGTGAGGGTGGGAAGCCTCAGGTGCTCGGGGGCGTGGAGCTCCAGGCCAAGGCGCTCGAGGCCCGCCCACAACAGCTCAGCATTGCTGCGATGGCGGCTCCAGGCAACCTCCAGACCCTCTTCGGCGAGGAGGCGCAGGGCCTCACGCATGCCGAAATTCATGTTGACCGGGGCTGTGTGGTGATAGACCCGATCGCTGCCCCAGTACTGGTTGAGCAGGGTGACATCGAGGTACCAGTTGGGCACCTTGCCAGCGCGGGCCATCATTTTGGCTTCGGCCCTAGGTCCCATGGTGAAGGGGCCCAGGCCAGGGGGGCAGCTCAGGCCCTTTTGGCTGCAGCTGTAGGCCAGGTCGACCTTCCAATCGTCGAGATAGAGGGGAACGGCCCCCAGGGAGGTCACCGTATCCAGCAACAGCAGGCAGTCGTACTTGCGGCAGAGGTCACCCACACCCTCCATGGGCTGGCAGATGCCGGTGGATGTTTCGGCATGAACAATGGCCAGGATGGCCGGGCGGTGCAGGGCGAGGGCCTGTTCGAGCTCGTCGAGGCTGAAGGCTTCCCCCCAGGGGCGTTCAATCGTGACGACATCGGCGCGGTAACGGCTTGCCATATCGGCCAAGCGCAAGCCGAAATAACCCTTCACGGCGACCAACACCTTGTCGCCGGGCTCGATCGTGTTGGCAAGCGTTGCCTCCATGGCCGCACTTCCGGTGCCGCTCATGGGGATAGTGAGCCGGTTATCGGTTTGCCAGGTGTAGCGCAGCAGTTCCTGCACTTCCCCCATCAACTCCACGTAGAGGGGGTCGAGGTGACCGATGGGGGTGCGGGACAGGGCCTGCAGCACCGTGGGATGGGCATTGGAGGGACCCGGACCCAACAGCAGCCTGTCGGGGGTGGCGATCGGAGCCAGCGTGCGGCGATGGGCTTGATTCAGGGAAGGCAGCACGGGAAGAGGAGCCAAGAACCGATCGTGAAGCAATGGTGAGCCTACTGATGCACCCGTTGACAGGTTTTCGGCAGGGCCGGGTGGAGGCAGGGGACTCAGCGCGCCCGCACGTTGGTGGCGGCCAAACCACGGCAGAGGTGGTCAAAGGGCACACGCACCACAGCCGAAGCCTCGATACCAGCTGCTGAGAGCTGCTCACAAATCACATCCGCCAGCAGGGCGATGCTGCGCACCGTTGGCCCCGTGGGCACACCCAGGCTCTTGTAGGTGTCATCCAATCCGTTCAAGACCCGTTCGTTGAGGATCGTGGCGTCGTCAGCAATCAGGGCGTAGCTGGCGTAGCGGAGGAAATAATCCATATCCCGCAGGCAGGCCGAGAGCCGGCGGGTGGTGTAGGCGTTGCCCCCGGGGAGAATCAATTCCGGATCCTCAAGCCATAGGCGCTGGGAAGCCTCACGCACCAGTTCGGTGGCCTCCCGGTTGATCAGCTCAACGGCTGCCAGACGAACCTGGGCTTCGGAGAAATAGGAGGAAATGCGATCGATCGCATCACGATCCAGGTAGCGGCCCAGTTGGTCATAGCGGCCAATCAAGCCGGTAATGGCATCGCGCATGGCGGATTCGGATCGACGCACCTGGGCCGGAAGCTAGCACCACAAACCATCCAAATCCCAGGCCTGGGATGGGTTTTGGGGAATCTGACAGAAACGGTTACGCAACGCGGGCCTTTAATTTGGTTACACCTGCTACAAATGGGGGTTGGGCCGGGTCCGTACGGTCCGCCAACGCCGGTTCGGATCGGCTTCCACCCCTTTGATCGTCATGGCTAAAACCGCCCAAGACGTCCTGCGTCAAATCAAGGACGAGGGCATCGAACTCATCGACCTGAAGTTCGTTGACCTTCACGGCAAGTGGCAGCACCTCACGGTCTGCAACGACTTGCTCGATGAGGCCGCCTTCACGGAAGGCGTGGCCTTCGACGGTTCATCGATTCGCGGTTGGAAAGCCATCAACGAATCGGACATGGCGATGGTGCCCGATCCCAACACCGCCTGGATTGACCCCTTCTATAGCCACAAAACCCTCAGCCTGATCTGCTCGATTCAGGAACCCCGCAGCGGCAAGCCCTATGCCCGCTGCCCCAGGGCCCTGGCCCAAAAGGCCCTCGATTACCTGGCCTCCACCGGCCTGGCAGACACGGCCTACTTCGGCCCAGAACCGGAGTTCTTCGTTTTCGATGATGTGCGCTACAAGAGCGCCAACGGATCCAGCTTTTACAGTGTCGATTCCGTGGAAGCACCCTGGAATAACGACCGGGTCGAGGAATGTGGAAACCTCGCCTACAAAATTCAGCTGAAGGAGGGGTATTTCCCCGTCGCTCCCAACGACACACTCCAGGACATGCGGAGTGACATGCTTCTCACCATGGCGAGCCTGGGGGTTCCCCTTGAGAAGCAGCACCACGAGGT
>CANHGA010000071.1 GCA_947460085.1 Synechococcaceae cyanobacterium | reverse complement strand
GTACCCCCCAACATCACCGTGATTTGTCTGGGCAAAAGCACCTATGCCCGCCTGGGCATCATCGTGAACACCACGCCGGCCGAGGCCAGTTGGGAGGGCCATCTCACCTTGGAATTCAGCAATTCCTCCGGGGCAGATTGCCGCATTTATGCCAATGAGGGCATCTGCCAGTTGCTGTTCTTTGAGGGTGATCCCTGCGAGACCACCTACAAAGACCGCGCCGGTAAGTACCAGCACCAGCCCGAGCGGGTCACCTTGGCCAAGGTTTAGGGAGCCAAGCGGGCTTTATGGAGCCGGCTCTTTTCGTACCAGTCGGCAAATTGGGGTGCCCAGCCCTGGAGGTGGGGCCACATCAGGTCGCAGAGTTCGCGGATTTCCTGCTGGGCATCGAGCTTGGCCCTGAGATCCAGGAAGTGCAGAAACGCCCTCAGGCTGAAGCTCACCACAAAGTGTTGGCGGTAATCGAAGGGAAGGATGCCGCGGGCATGTTCTTCAGCAAAACCAGCCTGGAGCAGGTCGCTGTAACGCTCGGCAGCTTGCTGGCACAGCGCTAAATCAATTTGGCGTTGTTCCGCGGTGTAGGCATACTTTTTGCCTTGGCGGTCGCTGTAGTTGCCCTCGGGCCGGAGGTAGAACACCTCTTCCAGGGGGAGCGCGCCGCTGGCGGCTTTGCAGATGCGATCGCCGGTGTAGCGCATCGATTGCACATCGAAGCTCACCCCCACCCGGTGGGTGCGGGCCTGCTGCATCACCGAGTGGGGAAACCAACCCACATTCAGCACAATCTGGGCATGTTCCAGGGGGCCGTAATGGCCGCGTTCCCCAGCCAACAGCCGTTTGACGCAGACCTCACCGGCTTTGGTTTCGTCGGGCCAGCTGGATGGATCCTCTGCCACGAAGCCTTCGCTGTAGTCCTGGTGCATGCCGGCATACACGCACTGTTGGGGATTGGGTGTGGCGGCAATCAGGGCCACCCGGAAGCGGGGATCCATGGGGTCAGTCGGTGGGGTGGGGTTAGGCGTGGCTTCGGGGGCCGGCGAGGGCGGGCGTGGGCGCGGCCCGCAGGCCGGACTCCGCTTGCTCTTCGTTGAGCTGGCTCACCTTGCCAACTCCAGCGATCGCCGGCAGCGGCCGGTCTTCGATCAGGGCTTGGCTTAGGGCCTGCAGGTCGCTGGCCGTTCGGGCACCGATCGATCGACCGACGCTCTCGCCGCTGGCATTGAAGAGCTCGAGCTGGGGAATGCCATTGACGGCATAGCGATCCATCTCCGGCTGCCAGCGGGGGTTGTCGACATTGAGCAACACCACATCGAGTTTGCCCCGGTGCTCCTGTTCCATGGCCTCCATGGCTGGTGCCATCGTTCGGCAGGCTTCGCACCAGTCGGCGTAGAACTCGACCACGGTCGGCCTGCCGTTGGCCAAGGCCACTTGCAGGTCGGGGGATTGGCGGGCTAGCCGTTCTAAGGGGGCTGCCGGGTGCAGACCGCCCCGGAACCAGAGCACGGCGCCAGCCAAAACAGCTGCCAGTAAGACCAAGATTAGGCGTTCCTTGGCACCGAGGCTGGAGGCGCTGGGAGGTGAAGTCATGGCATGCACTTTGCCAGTGCTTGCTAGCTTTTTGAATCACGTGGGCTCCTGGGATTGAAACGGCGGCTCACCCTGCATTTCCCGCGGGAGGCGGTGCATCAGCCGATCACCTATCGGTTGGCCGTGGATTTCGATATCGCGGCCAAGATCCTGAGGGCCCAGATCGCCCCCAACCAGAGCGGCACCATGGTGGTGGAGCTTTCCGGGGATATCGATGAGCTGGCTGCCGCCGAGGCGTGGTTGGAAGGCCAGGGGCTCGGCCTCAATCGGGCTCCGGGTCAGATCCAGATCGACCCGGGGGCCTGCGTCGATTGCGGCATTTGTTCGAGTGTGTGCCCCAGTGGGGCGTTGAACGTTGGCGCTCCGACTTGGCAGTTGGAATTTGATGCGCAACGCTGTCTGGTGTGCGAGCAGTGCATCCCAAGCTGTCCGATGAATGCCATTGCCCTTGTCTTGGACCGTCCCGAGCTGGGCCCCGTTGCACCATGAACCCGGTTACACCATGAACCCGCTGTGAAAGCTTCCCTGCGCTTCCTGGTTCTGCCCTTACGGGCGCCCATGCTCCTCGTGCTGTTTGCGATTGCGGTCTACGAGGGACTCAGCTGGGGCCATGGCCCGGCCATGGCCTCGCTGCCCGGTGGGTTACCCAACTTGCTTTGGTCGCTGGATTGTTTGCACGCCCTGCTGGTCGTGGTGGTTTGCACCATGCCGGACCTGCTGCTGCAGCAGGTTTCGAGCTTGATGGCGGCCAGCCGGGTGGCCAGCCTCGTGATCACCCTCTTGATCATTACGGTCGGTGGGCTGTACATGTTGCATCTGCAAGTACTCAGTCATGTCCTGATTGTGGCGTCCACCGTTCTGTTGGCGCGGGTGGATTTAGCCCGCATTCGGGTGTCCCCATCACCGGCTGTCTTGGCCTTGGCCTTTAGTGCAATCGTGCTGGTAGGCGGGAGCTTGGGCCACGCCTTGACGGCCAATGATCCGCTGCCAACCAATTCATCCCTCTCCAGTCAGCTCTCTCCAGCAACCCCCTAACAATCGGGTAGGCGCTGCTGTTGGAACTGCCAGAGGTTGCCCAGCACTTTTTTGACGTACAGCCTGGTTTCGGGATACGGGATCGCTTCCACCCAGAGCTCTGGAGCTTGCTGCATTTGGGGTGTGATCCAGCCGGCCACGGCACCAGGTCCAGCGTTGTAGCTCGCGATCGCCAGCTGGGGATTTCCATCCCAGAGCGTGAGTAACTGCTTGAGATAGCGACCACCAAGTTGGGCGTTGAGGCTGGGCTCTTCCAGGGCGCCTGGAGCCAGCGGTGCCCCATACAGATCGGCGGCGGTTTCGGGCATCAGCTGCAGGAGGCCCGCGGCCCCAGCCCCCGAGTACACCCCAGGGCTGAAGCGGGATTCCTGTTTGGCAACGGCGGCGAGCAGGCTGGCAGGCAGGCGGTTGGCCCGCGCTGCGGTTGCCAAAAGACCGGTGAATCTTGGGTTGGCCTGGGCTTGGGCCAGTTGGCGCCTCTGCTGGCACTGCCAGGGGGAGAGCCGCAGGCTGGCTTGCTCCAATTGACCCAGGCCAATCCAGCTGTCGCCCACCCCCTGGCGGAGCCGGCCTTCGAGAAGAAGGTCTGGCGCTTGGTGGGGGGGGCGGCCCCCGCGTTGCTGACGCCAGGTTTCCCAGGCTTCTTGGTTTTGTCCCAACCGCCAGAGCCGATCCAGCTGGTTCTGGCCGCTTTTGAGAGGGGCCCAGGGGGCAGGCTGCAGGGCCGGGGCCTGGTTTGGATCGAGCGACACATCGCCAGCGCCTAAACGCACCGCCGCCCGCCAGCCGTAATAGCCATCGGGGTGCTCGCGCAGCAGGTGCCGCCAAAGCTGCCGTCCTTGGCTGTTCTGGCCCAGCTGGATGAGGGAAAACCCAAGCCAGAACTGTTGGCGGGCGGCCAAGGCTGGGGGCAGGTGGGGGTTGGTCCCACCCGCGAGCAGGGCGCGGGCTTCGCCCCATTGGGACGCCAAAAGGGCCTTACGGGCCAATCGCCACTGCAGCTCCCAGCTGGCTGGATCGGCGGGCCAGCGTTGCAGCACGGCCAGGGCCGCCCGGGTGTTGCCCGTGGCGATGGCGTAGCGGGCTTGGACAGGCGCTTGGGCTTGCAGGGCCTGGGGCAATTGTTTCAGGGCCTTGAGGCTTGCTTGGCTATCGCTTTCTCCAAGCAATTGCAGGGCTTCTCGGGCTTCAGGGCTGGGGGCAGGGCTGCGGGCGAGAGCGAGGAGTTGCTGCTCGCCTTGGCGCTCTTCGTTGGCGGTGCCTTGCAGCAGGGCCTTGGCGATCGCCAGCTGGGTGGGCGGGGAGGGCTTTTGGCTCGCCAGGCAAGCGGTGGCTGCGGCGCTGTCGCCTAGCTGGGCCAATCCAGCCGCCAGTTGATCGCGCTCCCAGGGGGTGAGGCCCTGCTTGCTTTGGCAAGCCCGTTCAAGGTGCTGGTGGGCCCCAGGCCAGCGCACGCCCCAGCGGGCCAAATGCAAGGCCCCCTGGCGTTGCTGGCCGGCCCCAGAGGCCGCCCCAGAAGCCAGCTCAGCAGCAGCTGCGAGGGCAGCCGGATGGGCGGCAAAGCGCCGCAACAGCTGGCCGCGCAAAGGCTGGCCGAGCAACAGTGGTTGCTGATGGCCCAGGGCGTAGAGGCCATCGGCGCTAGCGGGGGCCAAGGGGAAACGGATGAGCAGTTCCTGCCAGAGGGCCTTGGCCTGGGCATATTCCCCAAGGCTGGCCGCGGCGAGGGCCTGGCGTTTGAGCACCACGGCGGCCAAGGGATCCGGGCCCCAGGCTTGGCCCTTCAGCAGGCGCTGTTGGGCGGCGGGATCATTGTCGTTTTCACTGGCCAACAGCAGGCTGGCTTCGCGGCGCATGACGGGATCCGGGGCCAGTCGACGGATTACCTCCAGAAGCTGACGGGGCGTGTCGGGGTTGGGCTTCGGCCCCAGCTCGAGCAAGGCTTCCCCACTGGCCAAGGCGGCCCCCGTCCCCAGGCAGGTGATGGCCAGCAGTTGGGCGAGGCGGGCCAATGGCAACTGGCACAGGATTAGCGGCATTCTGGGGACACTCCGGCTGGGCCCTACGGATGCGTTTGCCACCGCTACCTCCTTGGCTTCCAAGGCCACGGTTGCCGCAGTTACCACCGTTGTTGAGCACGCTTCCGGGTGCGGAGCAACGGCGCCGCACCCTGCGGGTCTGGGCGTTGGCCGGTGCTGCGCTGTTGCTGCGCCCCTACTGGCCCTTGAATTTTTTGCCTGGCTGGGTGGTGGGAGCCCTGCTGATTTGGGCCAGCGTCGAATTGCTGGGCTGGATTTGGTTGCCCCGGCGCTGGAGATAGCCCCCGTTGCAAGCCCGCGTAGCCTCCTTTGAGTTCAAGGTGCCCCATGGCTGCGGCGGCCCACCATCAGGTTGTTCATCCCGTTGGCCTGCCTTTGGGCCCCTCGGTGGCCGGATTTGGCACCGATGGCATCCGCGGCCGGGTGGGAACCCAGGTCACACCGGCATTGGCCCTCCAGGTGGGCTATTGGTGCGGCCAGGTGCTGCCCCCAGGTGGTCCGGTGCTGATTGGCATGGATTCCCGCAGCAGTGGGCCGATGTTGGTGGCGGCCCTTAGCGCCGGGCTGACGGCTGCGGGCCGCGAGGTGTGGAACCTGGGCCTTTGCCCCACCCCGGCGGTTCCAGGGGCCATTCGTCGCCTGTCCGCTGCGGGTGGCTTGATGGTGTCGGCGAGCCACAACCCGCCCCACGACAACGGCATCAAGGTGTTTGGGGCCTCTGGAGCCAAGCTCAGCCGGGCCCAACAGCAGGTGGTGGAAGCGGGCCTGGCAGGGGTACCGGGCAAGGCCTCGGCGGCCCAGGGCTTCAGCGGGGTGGGCCAGGTGCGAGACCGATCCGACCTACTCGCCGACTACCAGCGGGCGCTAGTGGCGAGTGTGATGGGGCGCCGGCTGGAGGGTTGCAAAATTGTTTTGGATTTGTGCTGGGGCTCCGCGGCCGCCTGCGGGGAAGCGGTGTTTCAAGCCCTCGGCGCCGATCTGACGGTGCTGCATGGCACGGCCGATGGGGAGCGCATCAATGTCGATTGCGGCAGTACCCATCTGGACCAGCTGCGCCAAGCGGTGCTGGATCAAGGCGCCAGCATGGGCTTTGCCTTTGATGGCGACGCCGACCGCATGCTGGCCGTGGATGGCAAAGGCCGGGTGGTGGATGGCGATCAGATCCTCTATCTCTGGGGTTCCGACCTGCTGGCCAAGGGCCAGCTCCCGGCCCAACGGATTGTGGCCACGGTGATGTCAAACCTGGGCTTTGAGCGGGCTTGGCAGGCCAAGGGCGGGGTGCTCGAGCGCACCGCCGTGGGCGATCAATACGTGCACCAGGCCATGGAGCAGATGGGGGCGGGCCTGGGCGGCGAGCAATCGGGCCACATCCTCTCGGCCCGCCATGGCATGAGTGGCGATGGCCTACTCACGGCCCTGCAGGTGGCCACCTTGCTGCATCAGGGCGGCCAGAGCCTCGCCGATTGGATGGACAGCAGCTTCGAGCCCTATCCCCAAACCTTGGTGAATGTGACCGTGACCGATCGCCAGCGGCGCCAGCAGTGGCAGCAGTGCGATGCCCTACGCCTGGCCGTGGAGCAGGCCGAGGCGGCCATGGCTGGCGAGGGCCGGGTGCTGGTGCGGGCGAGCGGCACCGAACCACTCCTGCGCGTGATGGTGGAGGCGGCTGAGCAGGGTTTGGTGGATCACTGGGCCGGCCATCTGGCGGACCAAGCCGACCAACACCTCAACGCTGGCTGAGAAACGCTTAGCGGGAACCCAACTGGTCGCGGGCCATCTCCAGGGCGCCGCTGCAGGCGTCACCCTGGGGCACGGCAATCTGGGCACCGGGGCAGGCTTGGCTGAGGGCTGCGGCAAAGGCCTCTCCCAGGGCCGTCAGGTGGGCAAGGGCCCCACCCATCGGCCAGACCAAAGGTGCCGGCAACTGCAACTGATTGGCGATGGTGGCGGCCATGGCGGCCAGGGCCTGGGCTGAGCGTTCCACGATGGCTTGGCAGTCGGGATCCCCTGCAGCGGCCAATTCGGCCACCAGCGGAGCGAGCCGGGCAAAGCCCGCGGCGCCAAAACCTGGCTCCACCACCAAAGCCTTGAGCGCCTGGGTGCTGGCCGGATCTGGGGCCACCAGGCCGAGGGCCTGCCAAAGCTTGGGGCGCAGGGGGCCATCCGGCCGCCGACCATCGGCCATCTGCAGGCTCAGGGCCAGGCCGTCGCGGCCGATGTCCATGGCGGAGCCGGCCCCATCCAACAGCCAGCCCCAGCCGGAGCAGCGGTGCTCCTGGCCAGCCCCATTGCGCCCCACGGCAATCGTGCCGGTGCCGCTGATCACCACAATTCCGCCCCTCCCGCTTCCGTTCCCAATGTCTCTCCCACCGCCCATGGCACCCCGCAGGGCCGTGCGCTCATCACCGGTGACAGCAACCCGATCCGGGGCCAAGCCCAGGGCCGCGGCGGCGGTGGCTCGCCCCTGGGCCTGAACGGGGCTGCCCGCTTCAATGCCGCTGGCTCCGATGCCAGCCGCTAGCAGTGTGAAGGCACCCGCTCCAGGCTGACCATGCCCCTGGCGACTGGCGTTCTCCAGGCTCTGGAGCAGGGCCGCGGCGAACCGCTCTGGCCCCTGGGGGGCCGCCAAGTGGCAAACGCCGGGCCCCTGCCCTTCGCCGACAATTTGGCCAGAGCTCACCAAGGCCAGGCGGCAGGTGGTGTGGGTTTGGCCGGCATCAAAGCCGGCAATCACCCCGGGGGCTGCTGGCTGCAGCTCAGCCACGGGGGGTGGGGGTTGGAGATGCGGCCGCGGCCAGGGTGGCGACGCAGAACCAACCGCTGAGTTGCACTTCAGGGCGGAAGAAGATGGTGTCGGTGAGGCCCTGCACCCCAAGGCCTGCGATCACAGCCAGGGCCGCCAGGGCGGGCAGGGCGAAGTAACCACCGTGGCCCCATTGGCGCAGTCCCGTGCGTACGCAGGTGAGCACCAAGCCAATGCCGGCCAGGAGCCCTGGGATGCCAGCTTCCACCGTCAGTTCCAGGGGAATGGAGTAGGCGCTGAGGGCGTTAAAGCGGGGTTGGGCAAACAGGGGGTAAATCTGGTTGAAGGCATCGTTGCCAGGGCCAATGCCCAGCCAGGGCCTGGCCTGGATCATGTCGAGCGCGGCCATCCACACATTGATGCGGAAGTTGTTGGAGCTGTCCTGGCGGCCGGCCACCAGGCTCAGTACCCGCACCCGTAGGGGCTCCACCTGGGTCACCAACACCACCAACAACGCGCCGCCAACGGCCAGTAGCAGCAAGGGGAAAGCCCGGCGCCAGAAGGGTGGCCATTGGCGGGTTTGACGGGCCGCCAGGAGCACCACGACCACGGCGGCTTCGGCCACCAGGCCCATCCAGGCCCCCCGGCTGTAGGTGAACACCACTGCCGCAATGCCAAGCAGCAGGGCTGCGGCGGCAAAGGCTTTGCGGGCCAGTCCCTGCCAGCGCAGCAAGGCCACCAGGGCGAGCGGGATTGCCGGCAGCAGGAAGCCAGCCAGCAGGTTGGGGTTGTCGAGGGTTCCGTAGATGCGGATGGTGCCGTCGGCCACGGAATTGGGATCGGCCCAGCGGGCCAGCTCGGTGGTGTCGCCAAACAGCTGGCGAATGCCCACCACGCTGGTGACCAGTTCCCCGGCCAGTAAGGCCGCCACGATCCGGTCCCACCAGATAGGGGCTGTGGCCAGCAGCTCGCGCATCAAGGCATAGACGCCCAGGTAGCTCAAGAGCTTGACCAGGCCGTGCAGGGCTGCCGATGGCACGGGGGAAAAGCCGGTTGCCACCAGGGCAAGGGCCATGATCCCCAGGATCCAGCGGTTGATGCTGCCCACTTGGCCGGGGGGCGTGCGCAGGGCGAGAAGCACCCACAGCAGGCCGCAGGCGGCAATGAGCAGGCTGAAGCCACTGCGGGTGACCAGGGGCAGGCCAGCCATCAGGGCGCAAAGCACAACTCCCGCAATCAGGGGCAGTTGCTTGCTGAGCAGGCCCCCAGGCGCTAGGGCCATCAGGCCCTGCCAGCGCAGGATCAAGGGAGCAGCAGGGGCGGCGGCGGGGCTGCTCAAGGGCAAAGCTCTGGACATTCTCGCGGATTATCGGTCGCTTTGGGCCGTTGCTCCAGGGGGAGCTCAGGCCAAGCCCCAAGGGGTTGGCGATTGCGTTCGTAAAGCACCCGATACACCGGCAGGCCCTGCTGCAGTACCAGCCGTTCCCGTTCGGTGGCCACGGCCAAGGGATTGTCCAGGCGCCAGGGGCGCCCGTCCTCGGTGGGGCGCTGGAAGTAACCGCTGGCTTCGATCAGCAGCACCATGGGTTCAATGACCTCCAGCACATCGCTCTGGATGAACAGCTCCTGCTGCTCGGCCAAAGCGCCGGCGATGGCGAGCAGCAGGGCCGGTTGCAACACCCGTCGTTTGTGGTGCTTTTTCTTGAACCAGGGATCGGGAAATTGGATCGAAACCCGTTCCAGCTGGCCTGGGGGCAGGGCCGCTAGCCACTGCTCGAGACTCATATTGGCGTTGCAAT
>CANHGA010000070.1 GCA_947460085.1 Synechococcaceae cyanobacterium | reverse complement strand
TGCCCCTGTGGGGCTAGCATGATTGGGTGTGGTTGCACCCAGGGAAGGGCAAATGCTCCTGAGCTTGCTAGCTGACATCCTGTCGGTAGATGCCCTGATCCGTCTCTGGTCCACTCCCCTACCACCAATGTGGTGGCAAGTTTTAGTCATGTTTTTGGGCAATTTTGTCCTCCAACTGCTTTACCGAGGATCGGTGCGGCGCAGTGGTCGAAAGAGCTCTTCCAGTCGAAATTTGGGTCTTTTGGCCACCTGCAACCGGCTCGGCTTGATCGGGCTCGCTGGGGCCTCAATGCTGCCATGAATCACCCCGGCCCCAAGTGGCCCCTGCTGCTGCTGGCCGCATTGGGCCTAGGCATCCTCTGGTGGCCCGGGGTCGTGGAGGCCGGGCCCCAGCCGATACGCCCCCTGCCGAAGCGGGGTGGATGCCCCAGTGACTACAGCAGCTGGGACAACTACTGCCTTCCCAGCCGGACCGCCCGGGGGGCTTTTGAGCGCATCGGCGCCTATTGCCCCCAGGGCTTTGAAACCTCGGGCGAGTATTGCGTGGCCTACCCCAATGGCCGCGAAGCCATCCTCAAAATCGGCTACACTTGCCCCCCCGCCTGGGAAAGCTCCGGGGCCTACTGCTTAGCCCCTAGCCCCTAGCCCTTGCGCTGGGGTGCAGACCTAGGAGGGACGCTCAGTCGCAGGATCCAGCTGGCCACGGCCGCCCGCCAACAGGTCTTCGATCTCACAGACCGGGAAGCGATTGATCGCCTTGAGGGCAGCGCGGGCATTGGTGCGTAACTGTTCGCTGATGGCCTCGCAGTAGGGCACCTGGGCCAATAGATCCACGGTGCGGCGCAGGATCCGCACCACGTCGCCCTCATCCAGGGAGGTATTGGCGATCAGATTGCTCCAGCTGGTGCCCTTGGCCCAGGCGTGCACCAACCCCGTGAGCTCGGGCTCCCACCAGATCGGCACCGTCACCTTGGCCCGCTCCTGCTGGCGTTCCAGCTCCCGGCGCAAGCCGCGCAGATCATGGAGGGCCTCCTCCGCCTGGGGCGGCGGCGGGTAGCCACACCACAGATCGGGGCGGTTCACCTCGGTGGAGATGGCTTCAAACACCGCCGCCAATTGGGCGGGATCGAGCTCATCCAAGTGGCCGCTCATCAAGGCCAGGCCCAGCCACAGCTCGTTGTCGCCCCGCAGGGCAGCCACGGTGCGGCCCACTTCGGTGGGATCTAGCCCATCCTCGCCAGCCAAGGCGCCAAAGAAGCGCAGGATCTCAATGAGGGCCAGGAAGGTATCCCAATGGCGATTGGAACGGAAGTGCAGCAGCCGCTGCCGTTCCCCAATCTCGTCATGGAGTTCCTCCATGCGGCGGCGATGCTTTTTGAGTTGCTTGCGATCGCCCCAGCGATGGGCCGGATGGAGCTCCAGGTCTTCTTCTAAATGGTGCACCAACTGGGCATGGGCCTGCACCTCCCCAGCCAGGTCGTACTGGGGGGTGCTCATGTCATGGCGATTGGCCATATGGCCCACGGCCAGGGCCAAGCCGCCGCTGGCCTGGTCGCCATGGCGCAGCTCACCGGCGTGGCGCAGCAGGGGCGGATCCACCTGGCCCACCTGGAGGCAGCTGAGTTCGGCGTGCAAACTCACCACCGCATTGCAGGGCAGCAGCACCCAAAGGTTTTCATCCGTGAGGCAGAGGAGCAACGGGAACTGGCCCGATCCCTTCACCTTTTCCACAATCACCGCGGGGGTCACCCGCCCCTTGAGCTGGGGGGCCTTCAGGCTCACCAGGGTGCCTTCACTGGAGAATTGGAGGGCGAGTGTGAGCTCATGGGCCAGGGTTTCTTCGGCCTGCTGTTGCAGGATCCGCAGGATGCGGCGCTCTTCCCGCAGCCGGGCCCGCTGCTTTTCGTAGTCTTCAAAGTCTTCCCAGGGCACATCGCCTGAGCCGTCTTCCAGGCGATCCAGCTGCCCCATCAACTCGGCAATCCGGGCCTCGTCTTCGACCAGATCCAAGGTGGCCAAATAGCGGCCAAAGCTGCGCTCCACCAGCTCCTTGGCCTTGGCCAGGTCGTAGCGCTGCAGGAGGTTGAGCACCATCCCGTAGCTCGGCGTGAACTGGCTCACCAGGGGATCGGCAGGGCTGGTGGCCAACTGGCCCGCCTCTCGCACGCCCTCAAAGCGGCTCTGCACCGTGACCACATAGCCCTGGGTATCGAGCCCCCGGCGGCCAGCCCGGCCGGCCATCTGCAGGAATTCACTGCCCATCAAGGGCCGGTGGCCCCGCTCGGTGCGCTTCGACAACGCCGAGATCACGGTGGTGCGGGCCGGCATGTTGATCCCCGCGGCCAGGGTTTCGGTGGCAAAGACCACCTTGATCAGGCCCTGCTGGAACAGCTCTTCGATCAGCTCCTTCCAGGCGGGCAGCACCCCGGCGTGGTGGGCCGCAATGCCGCGCAGCAAGGCATCGGCATGACCGCCATCGCGCACCGCCTCGGGGGTGGCGGCGATGTAGGCATCAAGGCGCGCCTTGATGCGGGCCTGCTCCTCTGGATTCACCAGGCAGGCCTTGCCCAGGTCGCGAACGCCCTTGTCGCAGCCCCGGCGACTGAAGATGAAATAGATGGCGGGGAGCATGTCGCGCTCAGCCATTTGGGCCACCACAAAGCCCAGGGGCGGGGCTTCGGGCTGGGGAGGCTTGGCCGTTTTCGGGCCTTTGCGCTGGCCGCCCTTCGGGGCCCGCCACACCTTGCAGTTGGGATGCAGCCCCGTGCCTTCGTCGTTGAGCAGGGGATGCAAGCCCTTGGCACTGCAGAAACTGAAGGCCAAGGGCACCGGCCGAAAATCACTCAAGACCAGCTGGGTGGGGCCATGCACCCGATCAATCCAATCGGTGAGCTGACCGGCATTTGCCACCGTGGCTGACAGCGCCACCAGTTGAATCGGTGGCGGGCAGTGGATGATCGACTCCTCCCAGACGGTGCCCCGCTGGGAATCGTTCATGTAGTGGCATTCATCGAGCACCACCGCCTCCACATTTTCGAGGGGGTCGTCGTGGTCGTCGGCCTCCGCATAGAGCATGTTGCGGAAGATCTCGGTGGTCATCACCACGATCCGGGCTTCGCGGTTGAGGCTCAGGTCACCGGTGAGCAGGCCCACATTCTCGGCGCCAAATTGCGCTCGAAAATCCCTCAGCTTCTGGTTGGAAAGGGCCTTGAGGGGGGTTGTGTAGAAGACCTTCTGACCATGGGCCAGGGCCCGATGGATCGCGTACTCCCCCACCAGGGTTTTACCGGATCCCGTGGGGGCACTCACCACCACCGAGTGCCCCTGATTGAGGGCATCGATGGCTTCCAGCTGAAAGGGATCCAGCGGGAAGGGGAAGAGGCTCTCCAGCACCAAATCCCGTGACCCTGATGCCGATGGGGAAAGCTGCGTCGGTCCGGCCTGGTCGGGCACTGGGCGCCGGCTCTGAAATTCTCCTAATCCTATGGCGCCCTTTTGGGCCCGTGGGCGGCCAAAGTGAGGATCGCTTTCTATGTGCCGGCCTCTCCGTGGCTCAGGCTGGAATCCCCCACTGGCAGCACCACCTGGTTCGCGGCCTCGAGGCCCTTCCCCCGGAGCGGCTGAGGCGGCTGCGCAGCTACCAGCCCCTCGGTGCCGGCCAGCTTGAAGCCCAACCAACCGATGGGCATGGCCAGCCCCTTGGCATGGGCGAGAGAGCGCCACTGCTGGATTTGGCCAGCAATGACTACCTCGGCCTGAGCGGCCATCCAGAGCTTGTCGCTGCGGCCGAAGCCGCCCTCCACACCGACGGCGTCGGGGCCGGCGCCTCCCGGCTGGTGAGCGGCAGCCGGCCTGTCCATCAAGCCCTCGAAGCAGCCCTCGCTGCCTGGCTCGGCCGCGAGCGGGTGCTGCTGTTTCCGAGTGGCTTTCAAGCCAACATCGCCGCCGTCAGCGCCCTGGCCGATCGCCACAGCCTGGTGCTCGCCGACCGCCTCATCCACCATTCCCTACTGGTGGCGATCAGGGCCAGTGGCGCCCAGCTCCAGCGCTTCGCCCACAACGACCTGGGCGACCTGGCCCAACGCCTAGGAGCCGCGCGCCAGGCCAACCCCCAGCGACGGCTCCTGGTGATCAGCGAAAGCCTGTTCAGCATGGAGGGCACCAGCCCCAAGGTGCCCGAACTGGGGGAGCTCTGCCACCGCCATGGCGCGGCCCTGTTGCTGGATGAGGCCCATGCCCTGGGCGTCCTGGGACCCGGGGGTCGGGGCCTGGGCCATGGCCACGACAGCATCGCCATGGTCAGTGGCACCTTTGGCAAAGCCTTCGGCAGCGGTGGGGCCTTTTTGGCTGGCAATGGGCTGGTGGGGGAATGGCTGTTGCAGAGCTCGGGGGCCTTTCGCTACACCACGGCCCTGGCGCCCGTGTTGGCGGCGGGGGCCCTGGCGGGCCTTGCCCAGATGCAAGCCAACCCCACCACCGCAACCGCCCTGCTGGCGCGCGCCAAGCGTTGGCGCGATGGCCTAGAAGCTGCCGGTTGGCCCCGCCCCCCCGGCACAGGACCGATCCTGCCCTTGGTGGTGGGCAGCGACCGCGCCACCCTCACCCTGCAACAAGATCTGGAAGCCGCAGGCCTACTCACCGTGGCCATTCGGCCACCCACCGTGCCCGAAGGCACGGCGCGGCTGAGGCTGGTGCTGCGCCACGATCTGCCGGAGGGCAGTCTGGAGCGGCTAATCCAGGCCTTGGGGGCCCCACCGGAGCGACCATGCAACTGATTGCGATGCACGGCTGGGCCGGCGACAGCCACGGCTGGGCCCCATGGCAAGGGGCCTGCCAAGCCCGGGGTTGGTCCTGGCAAAGCGGCGACAGGGGCTATGGCTCCTTGAGCCAGGCCGAACCCCACTGGAACGAAGACCCCCCCAAGGCCAGCCAGCGACGGGTGGTGGTCGCCCATTCCATGGGGGTCCACCTGCTGCCGGCGGAGGTGCTGTCCCAGGCCGATGCGGTGGTGCTCTTGGCCAGCTTTGGCCGCTTCATTCCCGAGGGCAAGGCGGGCCGGCCTATGCGCTTGGCCATCGAGGCGATGGCTGGCCAACTGCGCAGCGAGCGCGGCGAAACCATGCTGGCCGACTTCCTCGCCCGGGCGGCCGCTCCGGCTGATCCGGCACTGTTGAGCCCCACCCCTTTTGACTCGGGTCTCTCGGCGATCGGTCGCCAGCGGCTCAGCCACGACCTCGATGCCCTCGCCCGTACCTCCGGGCTACCGGATGGCTTCCCCCAGCAGGCCCGGGTCCTACTGGTGGAGGCAGGTAGCGACCAGATCGTGGCGCGGGAAGCCACCGAAGCCCTGGCAGCCTGCTTGCCCCAGGCGGATCGGATCGCCCTGCAGGGGGCGGGGCACTGCTTCCTGGGCAGCCCAGTGCTCCCCATGGCCCTGGCTTGGCTCGAGCCCCTGGGATGAGCAGCCAGATTTTTAGCCAGCAGGTGCGGCACCGCTTTGGCCGGCAAGCCGACCACTACAACGGCCACGCCAAGCTGCAACGGGCCATCGCCTGGCGGCTGGCCCGCCATTGCCTCACCCTTCCCATTCCCCCCGGGCCCTGGGCCGACCTTGGCGCCGGCAGCGGGCTGGTGGGCCAGGCCCTCAACGCGCAAGCCCAAGCCAATCCATCCTTGCTGCAAGTCGATTTCTGCCCCGAATTGCTGGCGTGTAATCCCATCGCCAAGGGCCAAGGCGCGCTGCTCTGGGACCTCAACGCAGGACTACCCAGCGAGCTCCAACAACCCGCCCTGCTGACCTCCAGCTTTGCCTTGCAATGGCTGGACGACCCCATCCAGCAACTGGAGCTCTGGTGCTCAGCGCTCCGCCCCAGGGGCTGGCTGGCCTTGGCCGTGCCCACGGCAGGGAGTTTTTCCCAATGGCATCAGGCCGCCGCGGCCGCCCAGGTGCCCTTTACCGGGCTGGCCTTACCGAGCGCCCAGGGCCTGATTGCCGCAGCACGGCGCCACCTGCAGGTGCACACCTGCCAGCCGCTGCGGTTCACCCAGCCCTGCTCCAATGGCCTTACCTTTCTGCGCGAGGTCCGGCAGCTCGGGGCCTCCGCCAGCCGGCAAAAGCCCCTCCATCCCAACCAACTGCGCCGGCTCCTGCAGCACTGGCCCCCGGGGGGAACCCTGGGCTGGGAGGTGTTGCTACTGGTGGGCCAACGGCTATCGCCATGACATCAGCTCAAGACATGAAAACGGGCGAAGAGATCAAAACATCACTCCCTCCCCAGCTGGTTGTTTGCGGCACCGACACCGATGTGGGCAAAACCGTGGTGAGCGCCTTGCTCGTGCAGGGGCTTGGCGCCCACTACTGGAAGCCGGTGCAAAGCGGCATTGAGCACGGCGGCGACAGCGGTTGGATCCAAGCCCTGCTGGATCTTCCGGCTGAACGCATTTGCCCGGAGGGTTACAGGCTCACCAACCCCGTTTCCCCCCACTGGGCCGCCGAACTGGACGGCCTTCGTATCGAGCCAGAGCGTCTTGCCCTACCCAAGGTTGCGGGGCCTTTGGTGGTCGAAACCGCCGGGGGGCTGCTCGTGCCGCTGCGGCGGGACTGGCTTCAAATCGAGCAACTAGCCCAGTGGCAACTGCCCGTCGTGCTGGTGGCCCGCAGTGGCTTGGGCACCTTGAACCACACCCTGCTCTCGGTGGAGGCCCTACGCCATCGAAACATCCCCCTGCTGGGGCTCGTGCTCAACGGCCCACCCCACCCCGACAACCCCCGCACCTTGGCCGAGCTCTCCGGGGCACCCGTGCTCGGCCAACTCCCCCATCTCGATCCCCTCGATGCCCCAGCGCTCGCGCGCCAATGGCAAAGCCAAGGCCTGGCCCATACATTGGCGACAGCACTGACGGCAATCGCCAACTCCCTGTGAACAAACAAACCTGGTTGATTTCCGCTTTCCTTGTCCTCCTCTGCGGAGGCATCTTTGTGGCCTTTACCGATGTGGAAATTCGGTTCGTGCGCTGGGTGAGTTGCGGTCCCCTATCGACCCAACAGGAAGACCGCACCGAAGTCTGCCGTTAAGGGCCGGCGAATATCGCCGCCTCCGCATCCGAGCGGGACAAGCCATAGGGGAAATGCCGCACGCTCACCCGGCCTTCGTTGTGCCAACTCACCTTTAACTCCTCCACCTCCAACTCAATCTGGGCACTCCATTCGGGTCCATGGAGATCCCAGCAGCAGGGTTGGGAACGCTGTTGGTGGGCACCGATCGACGCCAACCAGGCCTCCAGGGCCGGCAGGGGATGGTGATAGAGGGGGGTCTCGGACGTGGGCTCCTCTGGGGTCAGCGCCTCTGATGTTGGTGGTGTCGCCATCTCAAACCTCTCCCCTCAGCCAAGCCAAGCCCAGGCCTAGGGCCAAGCTCAGCAGCAATGTGCCCCCCAAGAGTAAAAGTGCCAGCCACTCGCCGCCGGATAGGGGCCTCCGGGTTCCCCCCTGGACTGGCCTCGCAACTGGCAGGGGCGACGGGGGCCAAGGGGGAGCCTGGGCCAGCAGCATCTGGCGCAGGGCCAACAGCTCGGCGTCGTAACGCTGGCGGGAGAGGGGATCGCTGAGCACCCCATAGCCCTGCTGCAGCTGCTGAAAGGCGGCGGCGGCCTCAACCGGCGGCAGGCTGGTGGTATCGGGGTGATAGCGCTTGCTCAGGCTGCGAAAAGCCTGGCGCAGCTCCTCCGTGGTGGCCTCCGGCTCCACCTCCAGCAGGGCGTAGTAGCTGGCCGGTACCGATGGCGGTACGGGTGGCGGTAAAGGTGGCAGTGGCAGGCTTGGCACAGGGCCCGAACCCAGGCTGGAGGATCCTAGGGAGATCACCGCTGCCGCCTGAGTGGATGGCCCACGATCACCTCGCCCTCTGGCAAGAGCTCGGCTGGACTCCCTCTGTCGTCCAGGAGCGGCTGTTCCTAGCCCTGCAGGAGCAGCTCCGCACCTGGAACAGTCGCCTCAATCTCACCCGCCTGGTTGAAGGTGACGACTACTGGATTTCCCAGGTGTTTGACAGCCTCTGGCCCCTGGTTCCCCTGCTGCAAAGCTCACCAGAGGAGGCGCTGCACCTGATCGACGTCGGTACCGGTGGAGGCTTTCCCGGACTGGCCGTGGCCATTGCCCTGCCCCAGGCCCAACTCACCCTGGTGGATTCCGTGGGCCGCAAGGTGGAAGCGGTTCGTGCCATGGCCATGGCCCTAGGCCTGGCTGATCGGGTGAGCGTGCGCTGCGAGCGCATTGAACAAACTGGCCGCTGCCGAACCTGCCGCGGCCAGTTCGATTGGGCGATGGCCCGGGCCGTCGCCAGTGCACCCGTGGTCGCGGAATACCTGGTGCCGCTGCTGAATCCCCAAGGCCGAGCGCTGCTCTACCGGGGCCAATGGGATCCGAGCGACCAAGACAGCCTGGAGAAGGCCTGCCTTCCCCTCAAAGCCGGGATTGAACAGTGCCGCAAAAGCGACTTACCCGGGAGCAAAGGCATCCGCCACGCCCTGGTGCTCAAGCCGCTTGCGCCCTGCCCAAAAACCTATCCCCGGGCCGTCGGCATTCCCAGCAAGCAACCCCTAGGCGCCCCACCCCAGCCCCCTGGTTAGGTACTGGTCAATCGCTGCACCGTTTGACCACCCAGCCGGGCCTTGAGCTGCCGCAAAATCGCAGGAATTTCTGCCGCCCAAGGACTGCCCGATAGGGCACCAAGCAACTGGGCTTCATCAACGCCACGGCCTGGGGCAGGGGAAGCCCCATCGGCCTCAAAAGCATCGGCATTCGCCCCGGGGAACCAATGGCCGCCCTGGCCCATCAAGCCATAGCGCGCCTTGGCAAAGCCCTCGAGATCCCAAGCGACCAAGAGATTGTGCAGCCACAGCAGCACCGGCAGGTTGATCTCGCCAGGGGTATCGGTCCACTCGGGCAGTCCCTGCTGCCAAGTGGCCAACCAGGCATCCCCCAACGCCGCGCTGCGGGCCTGCTCTAACCGCTCCACAATGGGCGGCACCAGGCCGCCAGCCCCATCCAACAGGGCCACAGCCTCGAGATGGGCATCCAAATCGCCAGGGTGGGCAGCCCCCACGCTGATCGTGTGAATCCCTGGGGCGGAGAGGCAAAACAGGTCGTTGAACACGATGGGATGCAGCGGCGCGCACAGCTCAGCCATCCGCGCTGACGGGCTATGCAGATGACCACCCTTATCGGTGGGGCTGATCACAAAGACACCCATGTCATGGGCCATGGCCCGATCAATCGCCGGCCGGTTGTCCTGGCGAATGAAATACCAATGCAGGTT
>CANHGA010000069.1 GCA_947460085.1 Synechococcaceae cyanobacterium | reverse complement strand
GGCCGGCAACGGAGGCGGCGCTGGCGGGTTCGCAGAACACCCCTTCGCTGCTACCCAGAAGCTTGTAGGCATCGATGATTTCTGCATCGGTGATGGCCATGAAGTCGCCGCCGCTTTCCTGCCGCACCTTGAGGGCCTTCTCGCGGTTGACCGGATTGCCAATTCGGATGGCGGTGGCAATGGTGTCGGGCTGCTCCACCGTGTGACCCAGCACCAAGGGGGCTGAGCCAGAAGCTTGGAAGCCCATCATTTTGGGCAATTTGCGGCTGTGGCCGGCTTCTCTGTATTCGTTGAAGCCCATCCAGTAGGCACTGATGTTGCCGGCATTCCCCACGGGAATGCAGAGCCAATCCGGGGCTTCGCCCAGGGCATCCACCACTTCGAAGGCTGCCGTTTTTTGGCCCTGGAGGCGATAGGGGTTCACCGAATTCACCAGGGTGATCGGGTACTTATCTGCTACGTCGCGAACAATTGAGAGGGCGGTATCGAAATTGCCCTGGATGGCAATCACCTCGGCTCCGTACAGCAGGGCCTGGGCTAATTTCCCCTGGGCCACGTAGCCATCGGGAATCAGCACAAAGGCGCGCATGCCGCCCCGGCGGGCGTAGGCGGCCGCGGCGGCTGAGGTGTTGCCCGTGCTGGCGCAGATCACCGCTTCAGAGCCAGCTTCCTTGGCCTTGCTGATCGCCATGGTCATGCCCCGGTCCTTGAAGGAGCCCGTGGGGTTGAGGCCGTCGTACTTCAGATAGACCTTCACGCCCCGGCCAATCTGCTCGGCAATCACGGGGGCGGGTATCAGGGGTGTGGCCCCTTCCCGCAGGCTGATGACAGGCGTCTTGTCGGAGACAGGCAACCAGCTCCGGTAGGCCTCGATCAGGCCCGGCCAGTCCTGCATGGTGGGTTTGCCACCGAAGGCCCGATAACCCAGACGCCGTAGGGATCGGAGTACGGGCACGGGAAAAAGGCTCTCTGGGTTGAATCTACGGCGCAGGCTTCAACCCATCGAGGGGAGATTCCGAGAAGAAGCGCACAAGCTCAGCAATGGAGCTTGCTTTTTTGAGCATGGCCATCAAGGCAGGAATGCTTACTTCGATTTCGGGAACGGGGTAGGCCTGGAGAAAGGAGATGGCATTGATTGAGCCATTGCCATTGGCTAGGCCCAGAATCACCGCCGACCTGAGGGCCACCACCCCGTCCTGGGAAGCCTTGAGGGGGTAGATCACCTTGGCGAGCCGTTGCAGCACGGCTTCGCCAATGCGGGTGTTGAGCAGCCGACTCATCAGGGTGATTGGCAGGCTCACCGATTGGTTCAGCAGCTTGGCGACTTCCTTGGGGTTTTGCTTACTGATCGCCAGTACATCGGCCATCAAACCTGTGGCTTGGCCTGTTTTGGCCAGGTGATCGAGATCGGCAACGGCGATCGAGCGGCGAAAGGCCCCACTCACAAACACCAGGTTTTCGCCGGCAATCGCCCCCGGTGACGTCAACCCCAAGCCCAGACCCAACAGGGCGGCAACCAGGGCCCGGCGTTTTTTCAAGGGTTGGTGCGTCGATGTCATGGCTTCGACCCTAGGGGTTTTTGGCCCGCTCCTCAAGCTGGAACGAGCACATCACGCAGCAGGCGAACCATGCTGCGTTCAGCCAAACCCTTGGCTATTTTTTTGCCCATGTCCCGCAGGTTGGGTTCGCTTAACAGCCTGGGCAGGCGTTTGAGCAGCAACTGGGGTTCAAAGCCTGGCAGGGCCTGCAGGATTAAGACAAGTTGGCGAACGGGTTCCAGATCCAGCAGTGGGGCCGTGGCATCCGCTTCGACGGCCCGCTGTTTCAGCCCCGGGGGCTGGAGCCGCTGGGGCAGGCGGCCACCGAGCCGCAGGGTGGTTTGCCAAGCCACGGAATCCACCCGTTGAATGGCCGCATCCACCAGTTGCTCGCGCAGTAGTCCGCCGTTGGAGGAGAACAGGAAATCAAGCACCTGGTCCAAGAGGCCATCGAGATCCAGTTCGCTGCCTTGGGAGGCACTGGCGACCAGGTTGTCGAGGCGCTGCCAGCGGAAAATATCGCCGTCAAACAGCATTTCCTTGAGGCTTTCCCTGAGGGAAGGATCGGGGTCTTCCATCAGTCGCCTGGCGAAATAGGGGTAGGCGGCACCCAGGATTTTGAAATCGGGATCCACGCTGAGGGCAATGCCCTCCAGGGTGACCAACGAGCGAATGATTAGGGCGTAGTAGGGCGGTACCCGGAAGGGGAAGCGATACATCACGCCGGAGAGGTCGTCGGTGACGGCCTTGAAATCCATCCGGCTCACGCCCATCTCGATGGCCTGGCCAAAAACACTTTCAAAGGCCGGCACGATTGGTTCGAGATTCACGTCTTCGGCCAGGAAGCCGAGGCTGACGAAATCCTTGGAGAGCTTGCCAAAATTGCGATTCACCAGGTGCACCACGGCCTGGATCAGGCCCGTGCGTGATTCCCGGCTCACCTCACTCATCATGCCGAAATCGAGGTAGGCCAGGCGGCCATCCGCCAGGGCTAGCAGGTTGCCGGGGTGGGGATCGGCATGGAAAAAGCCATGTTCCAGCAGTTGTTGGAGGCTGCAGTTCACGCCCACCGCCACCATGTCGTCGGGGTCGACGCCGATGCTCCGCACCGCTTCGAGGTTGGTGAGTTTCACCCCATCGATCCATTCCATGGTCAGCACCCGCCGACTGGTGGCATGGCGATAGATGGCGGGTACGGCGATGCGGGGATTGGCGCGATGCAGGCGGGCAAAGGCTTCGGCGTTGCTGGCCTCATTGCAGTAATCCATCTCCTCAAACACCCGCTTGCCCAGTTCGTCGATCAGGGCGACGAGGTCGCTGCGGATCAGGCCGACGTTGCGGTTTAGCCAGGCGGCGATGTTGCGCACGATGTAGAGATCGAGCGTGATTTGCTCGCGCAAACCGGGCCGTTGAACCTTGACGGCCACCACCTCCCCGGAGTTGAGCACCCCCTTGTGCACCTGGCCCAGGGAGGCTGCGGAGATGGGTTCGCTATCGAGCTGGGCGTAGATGCTGCTGATCGGGGCCCCGAGGTCTTCCTCGATGCAGGCCATGGCCAGGGCGCTGTCGAAACCAGGCAGTTGGTCTTGGAGCTGGGCGAGCTCCTCGAGCAGTACCGGCGGCACGATGTCGGGCCGGGTGGAGAGGGCTTGGCCCGCCTTGATGAAGGCGGGCCCCAGATCCACGAGTAATTCGGCGGCTTCCTTGGCCCTCTGCCTGGATCGCTCCTTGTTTTTTAGCAATCCAAACAGCCAGTCGGTGCTCACCCCAAGCAGGTAAAGACCAATCGGGACCAGGGTTTGCCAGAGGCGCTTGATCAGCCTTTGGGGATGGCCCGCATAGATCCGGGTAATCGCTTCCGGGTCGTAGCTGAGCAGGCCAGAGGCCTCAATGAAGTCACCGAGTTCGTTGGGCATGCCTTGGGACCTTCAGCTCAGGGCCGTCACTCGGGCCGACCCCCCTTCTAAACGAATCAGACTGCCGCTACGGTTCGGCCCATTACCCCCAGCCTTGCGGAAGCCACCGTGCTCACGGGTTTGCGGCTTGAAAATATTGCCCTGATCGAGCGCTTGGACCTGGCGTTCCAGGCGGGATTCACCGTGCTGACCGGCGAAACCGGGGCGGGTAAATCGATCCTGCTCGATGCGCTGGATGCCCTGTTGGGCGGTGCCCAGGGCAGCGCCGGGGCCCGCCTGCTGCGGCGCGGTAGCGGCCGCGGCTTGATTGAGGCCAGCTTCAGCCTTACGCCGCCTTTGCAGGCTTGGTTAGGGGAGCAGGAGCTGGAAGCCGAGGAGGGCGAACTGGTTCTGAGCCGGGAATGGCGCCTCAGTGAGGAGCGGCTCACCAGCCGCAACCGCCTCAATGGGGTGGTGGTCAGCCGGGCCCAAATTCAGGATCTGCGGCCCCTGTTGTTGGATCTCACGGTTCAGGGGCAAACCCAGCAACTGGCGCGGCCCGGCCAGCAGCGCCGCTGGCTCGATCGCTGCGGCGGAGAAGCCTTGCAACCGCTGCTGGAGCCCGTGGTGCAAGCCTGCCGCGCCTGGAAGCAGGCGGCCCAAGCCCTCGAACTCGCCCGCAGCCAAAGGGATCAACTCCAGGCCCATCGCTCGGAGCAGGAGCAGGTGCTGGCCGATCTGGAGGCGGCCCAATTGGAGGATCCCCAGGAGCGGGCGCGACTCGAGGCCGAAGAAAACCGCCTGGCCCATGGGGTGCGCCTCCAGGAGGGGGTGGCCACCCTGGTTGGCCGCCTTCTGGAAGGAGCCGACCAGGCGCCTTCGGTGCTGGATCACCTGGCGGCCTGTGAGCAGGAGTTGTCCCAGATGGAAGCCCTGGACGGTGCTTTGCAATCCTTGCGCCATTCCTGCACGGAGGGTTTGGTGGCCCTGCAGGATTTGGCCCGCGACCTGGATCGCTATGGGTCTTCCCTGGAGAGCGATCCGGAAAGCCTGGCTGCCCTGCAGGAGCGGATGGCCCTGCTCAAAGGCCTGGAGCGCCGCCATGGGCTGGATCTGGCCCAGTTGATCGGCCTGCGCGACCAACTGCGCGGGCAGTTGGCACCGGGGGGGGTGGAAGCCTCGATCCAGGGCCTCGAACAGGCCGAATTAAGGGCCCGTCAGCACCGGGACCGGGTCAATGCAGCCTTGGGTGATCAGCGAAGGGCCGCTGCCCAGGGCCTTGAGCAGCAGTTGATGGAAGCCCTGCGGCCCATGGGGCTGGCCAATGTGCGCTTTGCGGTGGCGATTGAGCCCACCACGGCCACCGAAGATGGCGCTGATGCCGTTCAGTTTTTGTTTTCGGCCAACCCGGGCCAACCCCTGGCCCCCTTGGCGGAGGTGGCCTCGGGCGGGGAGATGAGTCGCTTTTTGCTGGCCTTGAAAACCTGCCTGGCGGCGGCCGATCCCCATGTCACGTTGCTGTTCGATGAAATCGACACGGGCGTGAGTGGCCGGGTGAGTGGGGCCATGGCGGAGCTGCTGCGCCGCCTGGCTGCCCAGCGCCAGGTGTTCTGCGTGACCCACCAGCCCCTGGTGGCCGCGGCGGCCGACCACCACTTCCGGGTGAGCAAGGCGGTGGAGGAAGGCCAAACCCTCACGCGGGTGTCCCACCTGCGGGACACCCAGGCCCGGGAGGCGGAGCTGGCTGAGTTGGCCGGGGGCGATAGCGGTGAGGCCCTCAGCTATGCGGCCAGCCTCCTCGATAAAACAGCGTTGCCAAAAGGGGCTGCTTAAGTCATGCGTTTGGTTTCGGCACGAATCGCAGCTCCTTACCTCTTTGCATTACTACTTTCCTGTTTGATTGATTTTTTGCTGAGGGTACGTCTTCTTTTTGATTTAAATTTCTATGAGGTTTCTCACCACCAATTTTCCGATCATCTTTTGAGGTTTTTAGTGGGAGGATATTTCTTTATATTGAGCGTCTTCTTGGTGTTTTTCTTGGTTAAAATACTGCCGAGTATTCTACGGAATAGAAGTTTAGATCGTAGGGATGTCAGTTTTTTTGGTTTTTTGGCAACGATGCAATTGGCTTCTAATATTATTGTGATAAATTTAGCAATTTATTTGGTTAATATTGCTTCCTATGAGCTCCTGTGTGAATCCATTGCCCTCTATTTTTCAATTAACCTGATCTTCCTTTTTTGGTACTGGTTTTTAGATTATCCATTAAGACATCAGCGACTTATGTTGGTTGGTACCGATGGAAATAATGGTATTGGAATCCCGCTTGGGATTTTGTTTCCTGAAGAAGCAATGGAGAGGGACTTAAGCGGTTCTGATGTTTGGACACCTGGATTGGTTGATTATGTTTTCTTCACGTTAGTTTCCAGTAATACCTTTGGCTCTCCGGAGGGGCATGGAGTGATCGGTCCCCGGTTGAAGTGGACCCAAGTTTTTCATACGATTTGCATGATTTTGGTCTTTATCGTGATCGTCGCTCGAGCGATCAACACCCTGGCTTAGGGAAGTCCTTACAAGTCCAGGACAGACCCCGATAGAATCGGTCGTTGCTGTGACGGCTGGATGCCCCGCGCCAAGAGCTCTGCTGCCGCCGGTTCCGCCACCCGAACCCTCGCCAAGACCGTTCACGAGAAAGCCGCTGACCTGGATGGCAGCGCGGTGCTGAGCGGGGGATCCCTGGAGAATGTGATCCGGGTGCGGGGTGCCCGCCAGCACAATCTCAAGAACGTTGATCTCACCATTCCCCGCAACCGGCTGGTGGTGTTCACCGGGGTGAGCGGCAGCGGCAAGAGCTCCCTGGCCTTCGACACGATCTTTGCCGAGGGGCAGCGGCGCTACGTCGAGAGCCTGTCGGCCTATGCGCGCCAGTTCCTCGGCCAGGTGGATAAGCCCGATGTGGATGCGATTGAGGGGCTGTCGCCGGCCATCTCGATTGATCAGAAATCCACCAGCCACAACCCCCGTTCCACCGTGGGCACGGTGACGGAAATCCAGGATTACCTGCGCCTACTCTTCGGCCGCGCCGGTGAACCCCACTGCCCCCAGTGCGATCGCTCGATCCGTCCCCAGACCATCGATGAGATGGTGGACCAGATCGTGGCGCTGCCGGAAGGGATCCGGTACCAGCTGCTGGCACCAGTGGTGCGGGGCAAAAAGGGCACCCATGTGAAGTTGCTGGGGGGCCTGGTGGCGGAGGGTTTTGCCCGGGTGCGGATCAATGGCGAGGTGCGGGAACTCGCCGACAACATCGAACTGGATAAGAACCACGCCCACAACATTGAAGTGGTGGTGGATCGCCTGGTGTCGCGGGAGGGCGTTCAGGAACGGCTCACCGATTCCCTGCGTACGGCCCTGAAGCGGGGCGATGGCCTGGCGCTGGTGGAGGTGGTGCCCAAGGCAGGGGAGGAGTTGCCCGAGGGGGTGGAGCGCGAGCGGCTCTATTCCGAGAATTTCGCCTGCCCGGTGCACGGGGCGGTGATGGAGGAGCTCTCCCCCCGGCTGTTTTCGTTCAACAGCCCCTATGGAGCCTGCGCCGATTGCCATGGCATCGGCCATTTGCGCCAGTTCACCGCGGAACGGGTGGTGCCCGAGCCGTCGTTGCCGGTGTATGCGGCCATTGCTCCTTGGGCGGAGAAAGACAACAGCTACTACTTCTCCCTGTTGTATTCGGTGGGGGAAGCGTTCAATTTCGAGATCAAAACCCCCTGGAACCAGTTAACCGATGAGCAGCGGGATGTGCTGCTCAATGGCAGCCGGGAAGCGATCATGATTAAGGCGGATAGCCGCTATCAAAAGAGCGCTGGTTACGAGCGGCCGTTTGAGGGCATCCTGCCGATTTTGGAGCGCCAGCTCCGCGATGCCAGCGGCGAATCAATTCGCCAAAAATTGGAGAAGTTTCTGGAACTGGTGCCCTGTGCCACCTGCCATGGCCTGCGTCTCAAACCCGAAGCCCTGGCGGTGCGGGTGGGCCCCTACGCCATCCATGAGCTCACGGCGGTGAGCGTGGGTGAAACCCTCGCCAGGATTGAAGCGTTGATGGGGGTGGGGGCGAGTGAGGGAGCGTCGCCGTTGCTCAATCCTCGCCAGATCCAGATCGGCGATTTGGTGCTGCGGGAGATCCGCATGCGCCTGAAGTTTTTGCTGGATGTGGGGCTCGATTACCTGAGCTTGGACCGTCCGGCGATGACCCTTTCCGGGGGCGAAGCCCAGCGGATTCGCTTGGCCACCCAAATTGGTGCGGGCCTCACCGGCGTGCTTTATGTGCTGGATGAGCCGAGCATTGGTTTGCACCAGCGGGACAACGATCGCTTGCTGGCCACCCTGCTCAAGTTGCGCGATTTGGGCAACACGTTGATTGTGGTGGAGCACGATGAAGACACCATTCGTGCCGCCGACCACATCGTGGACATTGGCCCGGGGGCTGGGGTGCATGGCGGCCACATCGTGGCGGAGGGCAGTTTTGAGGATTTGCTGGCCTCTGAGGAATCGCTCACCGGGGCCTATTTGAGTGGGCGCCGTTCGATCCCCACCCCGGCGGAGCGGCGCAGCGCTGGCATGCGCAAGATTGCGCTGATTGATTGCGGCCGCAACAACCTCACCGGCATTGATGTGGAGGTACCCCTGGGGCGGTTGGTGTGCGTGACCGGGGTGAGCGGTAGCGGCAAGAGCACCTTGGTGAATGAGCTGCTGCACCCGGCCCTGGAGCACCACTTGGGCATGAAGGTGCCGTTTCCAGCCGGGGTGGCGGAACTGCGGGGCATTAGTGCGATCGACAAGGTGATCGTGATCGACCAATCACCGATTGGCCGCACCCCGCGCTCCAACTCGGCCACCTATACGGGGGCGTTTGATCCAATTCGCCAGGTGTTTGCCGCCACGGTGGAAGCCAAGGCCCGCGGCTATCAGGTGGGTCAGTTCAGCTTCAATGTGAAGGGGGGACGTTGTGAGGCCTGCAGCGGCCAGGGGGTGAACGTGATCGAGATGAACTTCCTGCCCGACGTGTATGTGCAGTGCGATGTGTGTAAGGGGGCTCGTTATAACCGTGAGACCCTGCAGGTCACCTACAAGGGGCACACCATTGCCGATGTGCTGGAGATGACGGTGGAGCAGGCCGCCGAGGTGTTCTCTGCCATTCCCCAGGCGGCGGATCGGCTGCGCACCCTGGTGGATGTGGGCCTGGGTTACGTGAAATTGGGCCAGCCGGCCCCCACCCTCTCGGGCGGTGAGGCCCAGCGGGTGAAGCTGGCCACCGAGCTCTCCAAGCGAGCCACGGGCAAAACCCTCTATTTGATTGACGAACCCACCACGGGCTTGAGCTTCTTTGATGTGCACAAGCTGATGGATGTGATGCAACGCCTGGTGGATAAGGGCAATTCGATCCTGGTGATCGAGCACAACCTCGATGTGATCCGCTGTGCCGACTGGATCATTGATCTCGGTCCTGATGGCGGTGATAAGGGCGGCGAGATCGTGGTGGTGGGAACCCCTGAAACGGTGGCAGAGCATCCCACCAGCCATACGGGCAGATACCTCAAGCAAGTGCTGGAGCAGCATCCGCCTGAAGCAGTGGCAGGTTGAGTGCTGGTTTGAGGGTGGTACTGGGGAAGTAGGGGAAGGATTGGGAGTGGCTTGGGTGGTGGCTTGATTGTGACTGAGGCGTGATGCCATTCGAATCACCACCACTGCAAATAAGCTGCAAAGTCGCTAAAGATTTTCTAATCCTCGCCATGCTTTTGAGGCTCAATGCTACTTCAGGGAGGAGAGGATTCGCTGATGTTTTGTTGCGATATACCAGCCTGGGATTTGGTGGATTGCCTCTGGCTCTAGG
>CANHGA010000068.1 GCA_947460085.1 Synechococcaceae cyanobacterium | reverse complement strand
CCCCGCTCCTGCCAGCGAAAGCCCCCGGCCATCAGTTGCACCGGAGCAGGCGCGGCCAAGGAGGGATCTGCGCCCAAGGCCCCCTCCGGCAACAGCACCACTGCCCCATTGCGGGCCTTGGCTTCGCTGAGGGCCGCCTCCAGGCGCCGCCGCAACAGGGCCTGCTCGGCTAGCTGAAACTTCTCTCGGGTGGGGATTGCCGGCTGGAGAACCAGCACCCGCTCGGTGCGTTGGCCCGCCAGCGGAATCAGCGCCAAGGCCCCCGCTCCTGCGCCATGGGCAAGCACCACCACCAGGGCAAAAACCAGCGCCCAGCGACGGCGGGACGGCCCCAACCACCAGCGCCACAGGCACCAACCGATGCCCAGCTGCACCGCGGCCATCAAACCCGACCCCCCAAGGGCGGCCAGGCCCGCCAAGGCCCGGTCAGTGGGCAACGCCGACGCGCCCAAGCCAAGCCAAAACAAGGGTCCCTTGGCCAGCAGCACCTCCCCCAGCCCCCAACCACCGCACAGCAGCAACGCACTGCTCAATCGGCGGGCATCCAATCGGCGGGCCACCAGCACCCAAAGGGCCACCAAGAGGCCCCCCGCCGCCGCACAGATGCCAAGCAACAAGACACACAGGGGCAGACTGAGCGGCAAGGGCACCCCGACCCAGTCGAGGGGGTGAAGGGCCAAGAGCCAGCGGTGGCTGATCAGCACCGCCAAACCGCCCCACAGGGCCCCCGACCAAGGGGATAGGGGAGCTGCCGTGATTCCCCAGAGCGGCACCAAGGCCAGCCACAGCAACGGCGGCAAGCCCACAGGAGGCAAGGCCAGACCCGCCACCAGGCCGCCAGCCGCACTGGCCCACCACCAAATCTGGCGCTTGGCTCCCATGGCCAGGGAGCCTAGAAGCCGTGGGTAGGCAGAATCAGCAGACTTCCGTGCAGCCCCCAGGCCCGACATGCGCGACATTCTGATCAGCTCGGCCGTTTGCGTGGCCTGCCTGCTGCTGGCCCTGGTCAGCCAACTGGTGAGCCCCACCACGGTGGAGGCCGCCCCCAACGCGTCCACCGGTGCTGCCTACAGCACTGCGTTTGCGAACACCACCGCGTTTGCGAACACCGCCCCAGCGATCAGCAGCCGCCTGGAGCTCGACCCCGAAGACCCCAACCCCACCTTGTTTGCCATGGCCACCGACCCAAGCACCGACATCGCCCAGGCCAATGCCCTCGGAGGCGATCTGGGCCTGGCCAAAGCCCGTATCACCCCCAGCGGCCTCAGCATCACCGACCTCGTGGTGGGCGATGGCCCCGAAGCCGTCAAAGGCGAGCTGGTCTCGGTCAACTACCGCGGCACCTTGGCCAGCGGCAAGGAATTCGACAGCAGCTACGGCCGTGGTCCCTTTTCCTTCCCCCTGGGCGCCGGCCGGGTGATCCAGGGCTGGGATGAAGGCGTGGCCGGCATGAAGGTGGGCGGCAAGCGCAAGCTGGTGATTCCCCCTGATCTGGCCTATGGGGAGCGGGGCGCCGGTGGCGTCATCCCGGCAAACGCCACCCTCACCTTTGAAGTGGAACTCCTGAAGGTGGGCGGTTAACCGATCTCCAGGCAGGAAAACTGCGAAAAAACCCTCGGTAGGATGCCGCCTCGGCACAACGCATCCTTCCGAATCCATGGCTCATACGCTGCCCGCGCTGCCCTACGGCCTCGATGCGCTCGAGCCCCATATCTCCCGCTCCACCCTGGAGTTTCACCACGGCAAGCACCACGCTGCCTACGTGACCAACCTCAACAACCTGGTGGCTGGCACCGATCTCGAAGGCAAGAGCCTCGAGGAGACCGTTCAGGCGGTGGCCGGTGATGCCAGCAAAGCTGGTGTGTTCAACAACGCCGCCCAGGTGTGGAACCACAGCTTCTACTGGCAGTGCATGAAGCCCGGTGGTGGCGAGCGCCCCACAGGCGCCTTGGCCGACAAAATCAACGCCGATTTCGGTAGCTTCGAAGCCTTCGTTGAGCAGTTCAAAACCGCTGGTGCTACCCAGTTCGGCAGCGGCTGGGCCTGGCTCGTGCTCGACGGTGGCACCCTGAAGATCACCAAAACCGCCAACGCCGACCTGCCCCTGGCCCACGGCCAAACGGCCCTGCTCACCATGGATGTTTGGGAGCACGCCTACTACCTGGATTATCAGAACCGCCGTCCCGATTACATGACCACCTTCCTCGAGAAGCTGGTGAATTGGGATTTCGTGGCCGCCAACCTGGCTGCCGCTTGATAAAGGCTTCCTAGCAGCTCCGCACCCCAAGGCCCCTGGGAGATCCCGGGGCCTTTTTTATGGCCTGGGTTTTGCCTGCTCAAGCACCGCCTCTGGCGGGATCCACATGGCATCGCCGTAGGAGAAAAAGCGGTAACCCTCGGCGATGGCCTCGGAATAGAGATCGAGCAGGCGCTTCCGGCCGATCAGGGCACTCACCAAGAGCAACAGCGAGCTTTTGGGCAGATGGAAATTGGTGAGCAACCCCTGCACCACGGCAAAGCGGAAACCCGGCTGGATCACCAAATTCACCGGGCCCCGATGGGGCTGAAGCTGGCCGCCATGGAGCGCCGCCACGGCTTCGAGGCTGCGCACACTGGTGGTGCCCACGGCAATCACCCGCCCGCCCCGTTGGCGGCAGGCCGCCACGGTCGCCACCAGCTCTTCGCTCACCTCCACCCACTCGCTATGCAGTTGGAGCTGGCTGAGGTCTTCCGTTTCGACGGGGCGAAAGGTGCCCAAGCCCACGTGCAGGGTGACCCGGGCCAGTTCAATGCCGCGGGTCTGGAGCTCGGCGAGCAGTTCATCGCTGAGGTGTAATCCCGCCGTTGGTGCTGCCACCGCTCCGGGCTGGGAGGCGTAGCGGGTTTGATAGCGCTGGTTGTCGCTTTCGGCGTGCTCGTGGATATAGGGCGGCAGGGGGATGGCGCCGTAGCGCACCAACAACGGCTCCAGGGCTGCCGCATCGGTGCAGTCGGCGGGGAATTGGAGGATGCGGCCGCCGGTCTCGGGATCAGCCTCAATCACCTGCAGGGCCAGGGGCGGCTGGCCATCGGCCTCCACCGTGATCCACTCCCCAGGCTTGAGCTTTTTGGCGGGCTTGGCCAAGCAGCGCCAACGGGCCTGGCCCGCCGGCTCCAGCACGAGCAATTCCACCGCCCCACCGGTGGCGCGGTGGGCTACGAGCCGGGCCCGCAACACCCGGGTGTCGTTGACCACCAACACATCACCGCTGCGAAGCTCACCCGCCAAATCCCATACGCTTTGGTGCCGAGCCCCTGAATCGGCCTCCAGCATCAACAGGCGGGCGGCATGGCGGGGCTCGATGGGGCGCTGGGCAATGCGTTCTTCAGGCAACTCAAAGGTGTAGCTCGAGAGCCACTGATCGGCTGAATCGAAGTTATTCATACGGGCAGGTCATGCAGTTCATGCGGGGAGGTAGTACCTGACCGACGTGAAGATGCGATTTTTGCGTTGATCCAACGCCTCACGCATGTTGATGGACCGCTGGTTGAGCAGGAGGGTGTCGAAGCGATAGCGGGGGATTGCCATCGGCATCACAATCGTGATCGTTTGATCGGGATCGCTCTCCTCAACAGCATCCACGAAATCGGCGAACGGCGTGATCAAGGAGGCATAGGGGCTCTCCAGGATTTGGAGCTCCAGGCGGGGGTCCTCGCCGACGCTGCGTTGCCATTGGCTACGAAGCAGCTCACCATCACCGTCTTCAGGGCGCACCCACACCCCAATCACCCGGTCGGACACGGTGGCCGCGTAGCGCAGGGCCTCGAGGGTGGGCCGGCTCCAGGCCGGAATCCAGACAATGCTGATGTTGCCTATCGCCCCACTGCGGGGACCGAGCTGAATGGCGCAGCTCTCGCCGGGTTCCAGCTCGAGCTGGGAAAACACCCGTCGATAGCGCCTGCGCACACTGGCCAGCAGCAGCACCAGTAGGGGGATGGCGATCACCACGCTCCAGGCCCCCTCGGAAAACTTGCTGATCACGATCACCACCAGCACCAACAGGGTGCTGAGCGAGCCAATGCCATTCATCAGGGCATGGCCCTGCCAGCCCTCCCCGCGCTCCCGCCACCAATGCACCACCATCCCAGCCTGGGAGAGGGTGAAGGCCATGAAGACCCCCAGGGCATAGAGGTTCACGGCCACGGTGGTGTTGCCCTGGCAGATCAGGATGATTGCCCCGGTAGCCACCAGCAGGGCCAGGATGCCGTTCTGGAAAACCAGCCGATCGCCAATCCAAGCCATCTGGCGCGGCAAAAAATTATCGCGGGCCAACAAGGCTGAAAGCCGCGGGAAATCAGCAAAGGCCGTGTTCGCCGCGAGCATCAGGATCAGCAGCGTGGTGATCTGCAGGACCCACAGCAGGGGACTGTGGGTCCCAAACACCCGCATGCCCAATTGGGCCATCACCGTGACTTCGGGATTGGGGGCCACGCCGTACATGAAACCCAAGCCACTCACGGCCAAGAACATGCTGGCCAGCAGCAGCCCCATCACCAGCAGGGTGTTGCGCGCCCGCTGGGCCGAGGGAGAGCGAAACAACTGGACCCCGTTGGCAATGGCCTCGATGCCTGTCATCGCTGAACAGCCGGAACTAAAGGCCCGCAGAATCAAAAACAAGCCCAACGGTTCCACTGCCTTCACCAGGGGGGGCGGATCGGGGGAAAACCCATGGCTAAAGATCAGGTTCTGCAGGCCCGCCACCGCCAACACCACCACCATCACCACAAACGCGTAGGTGGGAAGAGCAAACAGGCGCCCAGCTTCCCTGACCCCCCGCAGGTTGGCCCAGCCCACCAGCACCAACAACACCAGGGCAAACAGCACCTGCCAGTTCAACAGCCAGGGCCACAGCGACGAGAGGGCCTGGGTGCCCGCCATCAAGCTCACCGCCGCGGTGAGCACGTAGTCGATCAACAAACTCGCCGCCGCCACCAGGCTGGCCAGGGTGCCCAGGTTGGCGCGACCCACCACATAGGCCCCTCCCCCCTGGGGATAGGCCGTGATCGTCTGGCGGTAGGAGAACACCACAATCGCGATCAAGGCGACGATGGAGATCGTGATTGGCAGCGAAAAAGAAAGGGCGCCGCTGCCGGCCAAAATCAACACCCCAAGGGCCGCATCGGTGGCATAGGCCACCGACGACAACGCATCCGAGGACAGGATCGGAAGCGCCTGAAAACTGGGAACGGTCTTGGCCTCCTCCTGGTCCCGGGGCAGGGGATTGCCAAGCAGTCGCCGTTTCAGACGATCCGTGGCCGACCTGGAGGCGACCATCAGATCGCCAGGCTCTCCGGATTCGTCTCGATGAGCTGGGCCAGATCCTTGAGGAAGGCCGCCGCTTGGGCCCCATAGATGACGCGGTGATCGGCAGTGAGGTTCACCTGCATCTGCCGCTTGACACTGATCGAGCCGTCCTTGCCGGCCACCACCGTGGGACGCGAAGCCGCCACGGCAAGGATCGCGCCGGTGCCGGGGGGAAGGATTGCATCGAAGCGATCCACCCCAAACATGCCCAGGTTGGAGAGGGTGAAGGTGCCCGTGCTGTATTCCTCTGGCTGGAGTTGCTTGGTGCGGGAGCGCGCCACCAGATCGGCCCAGTTACGGGCCATGGAATAGAGGTCGGTCGTGTCGGCATTGGCCAGCACGGGGGTGATCAGGCCGCCATCTTCCATGGCCACAGCCACAGCCACATTCACCGCCGCGGGATAGGCCATGGCCGATCCGTCGGCCGAAGTGCTGGCATTCACCTGGGGATGGCGGGCCAAGGTGACCCCCACCGCCTTAGCGAGCAGGGCGGTCATGGTGACGCCCTTGCCCTTCACCTGCTTGTAGAAGGCATCGAGCTTGTCGGTGGTGATGGTGTAGCCCACCCGGAAACAGGGCACCGCCAGGCTGGCCACCATGTTGCGGTTGACCGCGTTCTGCAGGGTGTTGAAAGCCACGCTCTCGCCGGGGCGGCCAAAGGCCTGGCCGGCAGGAGATGGGGCACTGGCCGCGGCCCCATTGCCGCCGGCAGCGGCAGTCACGGCGGGGCCACTGCCTTCCGCCACCCGGGGCACCGTGATCGGCTGGCCGGTAGCAGCCAGAACGTCCTCCGCCTGAATCCGGCCGTGGGGGCCACTGCCGCGCAGGGATTCGAGGGCCACGCCCAATTGGCTGGCAAGCTTTTTGGCCCGGGGCGAGGCCACCACCCGGCCGCTGGCGGTGGAGGCGGGAGCGCTTAGCGGTGCCGCTATCGCAGGCACTGGGGCGGCGATAGGTGCTGATACCGCGGCGGGTGCTGCCACGGGTTGGGCTGCCGGAGCTGGCGCCGTGGGCGCTGGAGCTGCGGGTGCGGCAGGAGCTACAGGGGCAGCAGGAGCCTGGGCCGCCACCTCGGCAATTTCGGCTTCGGTTTCCACGATCAAGGCGATCGTTTCGCCCACGGGGGCCGTGCCCCCGGCGGGCATCAGCACCGCCGCCAAGAAGCCCTCGTTAAAGGACTCCACATCCATATCGGCCTTATCCGATTCCACCACCAGCACGGATTCACCGCGCTCAACCTTGTCGCCGGGCTTCTTGAGCCACTCCACGATCTTTCCCTCCGTCATGGTGGAGGAAAGGGCCGGCATAAAGATCTCGTGGGTGGCCAAAGTCCTGTCTCCGCCGGGGATAAGAAGGGTCTTTCCGGCGCCAGAAGCGCCGCAATCGTGCGACTTTAAGACGCCAGCGAAGCAGTGCTGGACTGGCCCGCCTGGGCTGCTGTCGCCCTAAAGCGTCGCGCGAGGTCGCAACCCTCAGACGTCGCCCTCGATGGCTTCAATCACCCCATCGCGCACCAGCACAGAGGCCTGGAGCTTGTCCACCAGGCTGTCGCCCACGCGCACCTCGCAGAGGCTCTCAATCTGGCCCTGCTCCACAACCTGCTCCATCTCCAAATCCCGCACCTGGCGCTGCTGCTCCAGCAATTGGCGCTTCTGCTCCTCCAGCTCGGCCCTCTTGGCCGCCACCTGCTGCTGCACCGAGGCCACCTGGTCTTGGACCCGGGGATCCAGGGGATTGGCGCTCTGGCGGCGGATCTCGTCGATCAATTGCTGGCCTTCCTGCTCCAACTGGGCCAGCTGGGCATCGGATCCCGCCAAGGCCGTGCTGATTTCCCGCTCGGCATCCTCTTTCCAGCGCGGGGTAACCACGGCACGCACGGTGATCGAGCGCTTGATGGTGAGGGTGCCGTCGGCCATGGGTCTTGGAAAGCAGCGCCCACCTTGTCAGCCCTGACAGGCACGGTCAACGGCGGTTGGCCGCACCTTGGAGCTTGAAGCACCCTTGCCGGTTCAGGCATAGATAGCGGCAATGGCCGCCCCATCCCGCTGGGCAATGCGATCGCGGCGTTGCTTGAGGGTTTGGGTGAGCAGGCCGTTCTCCAGGGTGAAGGGCTCCACCAGGGCCACCCCCGCCAGGCGCTCATCGGGGCGGGATCCGGGCCGCTGGCTCAACAGCCGGTTGCACTCGCGGGTGAGGGCCCGCAACAGGGCCGCATCTTCCAAGCCCGACCCACCAGCACCGCCCGCTTGGGCAAAGGCTTCGAGCGCCTCAGGGCGGGGCACCAGCAGCGCAGCGAGTTGCTTGCGGTCCTGGCCCACCACCATCACCTGCTCCAGCAGGGGGCTGGCCCCCAGGGCCTCTTCCAAGGGCCCCGGCTCAATATTTTCACCGCTGCTCAGCACGATCGTGTCCTTGGCCCGGCCCGTCAAAACCAAGGAGCCATCGGCGAGCAAATGGCCCAGGTCACCGGTGTCGAACCAGCCGTCGCCATCGAGCACCTTGGCCGTTGCATCGGGCCGCTTGAAATAGCCCGCCATCACCTGGGGGCCCTTGACCAGCACCAAACCCTGCTGCCCCCACACCAGGGGGGCCCGGGTCACCGGCTCGACAATCCGCACGGCCGTGCCTGGTAGGGGGTAGCCCGCACTGCCGCGCCGGTTGCGCCAGGTCCGGCGACAGGTGACCACTGGGCTGGTTTCGGTGAGGCCATAGCCCACCAGCAACTCAATCCCAATCGCCTCAAAAAAACCATCCACATGCATGGCCAAGGCCCCACCACCGCTGATGGCGGTGCGCAGCCGCCCGCCCACCAATTGCCGCCGTAACTTCGGCCAGATCAGCGTTTCAGCTAGCCGGTGCAGGGGCCAGCGCAGCCCAGCGCCCACCGCAGCACCGGCCCGCCCCCACCACGGCTCCTCCGCCAAGGTGAGATTGCAAGCCAGGCGACGATTGATCCCGTAGATCCGGCTATTACCCAAGGCCGCCCTGATCAGCTGTTGACGCTGCACTGGCATCGCCTTGAGGGCATCATCAAAACCGGAGAGCAGCGCCTCCCAGAGCCTCGGCACGCTGATCAAGTAGTGGGGCCGAACCTTTTGCAAATCAGCGCGCAGCTGTTTGAGGTTCGTGTAGCTCTGGCGGCAGCCGCAGGCCAAGAGGAAATACTCCGCGGCCCGCTCATAGGCATGCCAAATCGGCAGCACGCTCAGCACCCGATCCCCGGGCCTCGGTGCCACCGCCACCCCCAAGGTGCGCACCTGGTGCAACAAATTGGCGTGGCTGAGCGGCACGCCCTTGGGCTGGCCCGTGGTGCCTGAGGTGTAGAGGATCGTCGCCAGACGCTGGGGATCGTCGCTTAAGGGGGGCAACGGCCCCGCCTGCAGGCCCTGCTCGATCAGCCCCTGCCAGCTGAAACAGGGAACCCCAGACAGCTCTGCCGGCTCCCCCTCCAGCAGCACCACAAAACGCAGGGGCGAATCCGGTCCCCATGGGCCAGCCAAACCGCCGCCTGCCAGGACGAGCTTGTCAAGCAGGGCCGCCGACTCCACCACCAGGCCCACGGCGCCCGAGTCGCGCAGGATGTAGAGGAGCTCGTCCACCGGGGCACTCGCCCCCCGCACCGCATCGGCGGCGCCAGCGCGCATCAGGCCTTGATCGGCCACCAACCAGCGGGGGCCGTTTTCCGCAAACAGGGCCACCACATCGCCTGGCTTCACCCCAAGCTGGGCAAAGCCCAAGGCCGCCTGGCCGATCTGCTGGTGCAGCTGGCGAAAGCTCAAGACTTCGGGCGGCTTGGCGTGGGGAGCCTCCAGGGCCGGGGCATCGCCATAGCTCTGGGCCAGGGCAGGCCAGAGCTGCTCCACGCCGCTGAGGTGGCCCCATTCGGTGCGCTGCCCCAGGGCCCGGCGATCGCGCCGACTCGCCCGCCAATGGATCTCGGCGCCCCTGGGGGCCTTGGGCAGGAGGGGAGCAGTCACAGGGGAAGCGGCAACCTTGTGGTGAAGCAGGCTTACCACCCCTGGAGGGCTTCGTGGGGCTGCGGGGGCCGCAAAGCCAGATGAAATTGACGCGAAAAGGCCTCGATCAACAGGGGCCGT
>CANHGA010000067.1 GCA_947460085.1 Synechococcaceae cyanobacterium | reverse complement strand
GGGGGGGGGCAAGCGAATAAAGGCTGGGCGATGGATCCAGGGTAGACCCCTATCCCAAGCCAGCCTTCTAGCGCAATAGGCCTCAATCCCACCAGACCCACCCAAACCTCTATAGCCCAAAATCCAGATCAGCCTTGCCGCCGACGTGCTGAGCCATGGCTGCAAAACGAAGCAAAAGCGCCAGGCTCCCCCTTGCTATGCCTCAGGCCCTTGCATGCGAGCACTTCAACGTGTAATCATGCAAGAGTTGCATAATTAAGTTCCATGCTTACGGGAGCCGATCTACTCGCCAAAGTCAAAGAGCTGGGCGATATCAGCAAGTCCGACCTTGTTCGCTCCTGCGGGTACGTCTCGACAAAGAAGGATGGATCTGAACGCCTCAACTTCACCGCGTTCTACGAAGCCCTTCTGGCCGCTAAGGGGGTTGATTTCGGTGGGGCGTCCCAAACGGGCAAAGGTGGTCGCAAACTGAGCTTCAGCACCAAGATCCAGTTCAACGGCAACCTGATGGTTGGCAAGGCCTATACGGGCATGCTCGAGCTCAAGCCTGGCGATGAGTTCGAAATCAAACTGGGTCGCAAGCAGATCCGCCTGGTTCCCATTGGTTCGGAAGACGACGAAGAATGATCAACCCTTGATCACCCCTTGATCGAGCTTTGAAGTCGGGCCAACGCCAGTTGTTCCGCCACCTTGATTCCATCAATCGCAGCGGAAAGGATGCCTCCGGCATAGCCGGCCCCTTCTCCAGCTGGATACAACCCTGGGGTGTTGAGACACTCCAGGGTTGTGTTGTCTCGGGGGATGCGCACGGGCGAGGAGGTGCGGGTCTCAACCCCGGTAAGCAGGGCCCCATCCATGGCAAAGCCCGGCAGCCGCTTGGCGAACTCCGGTAGAGCTTCCCGAATAGCTGCGATCACGAAGGGCGGGAGGCAGCTTTCCAGGCTTCCGTAGTGCACCCCTGGCAGATAGGAAGGGGCCACGGCCAAGCCAGGCTCGCCCGTGCTGCGGCTCTCGCTGGGCCGGCCGGCGAGGAAATCACCCACCCACTGGCCCGGCGCCCGATAGGTACCGCCGCCGGCATCAAATGCCTGTTGCTCCCAATGGCGCTGAAAGGCGACACCTGCCAAGGGATCTACGGGCCCATCGCCATAGGGGAGCAGGTCTTCCACACCCACGGTCACCACCAGTCCGCTATTGGCATTGCGCTCGTTGCGGGAGTGCTGGCTCATGCCGTTGGTGACCACCCGGCCAAGCTCGGAGGTAGCCCCAACCACCAGGCCGCCAGGGCACATGCAGAAGCTATAGACGCTGCGCCCAGCAGCCCCTTGGCCGCTGCAGTGGTGCACAAGTTTGTATTCGGCGGCCCCAAGTTTGGGGTGTCCCGCGGCGGGACCCCATCGGGCCCGATCAATCAACGGCTGGGGGTGCTCAATGCGCAGCCCCACGGCGAAGGCCTTGGGCTCGAGGCTCACCCCTACCTCATGGAGCATCGCGAAGCTATCCCGGGCGCTATGGCCCACGGCGAGCACCACCTGCTCAGCTTCAATCCGTTCCCCGCCCGCCAGCACCAGGGCCTGCACGGCGTGGGTCTTGGGGCAACGCTCCAGCCGATCAACCCGAGTTTCAAAGCGCACCTCGCCACCCAGCTCTTCGATGCGCCGCCGCAGCCCCCGAACCACGGTGGCCAACTTGAACGTGCCGATGTGGGGGCGATGCAAGGTGAGGATGTCGGAATTGGCACCGGCTGCCACCAACTCCTCGAGCACTTTGCGCACGTAGGCCTTCGACTCGCTCACCTGGCTGTAGAGCTTTCCATCGGAGAAGGTGCCGGCCCCGCCCTCGCCAAATTGGGCATTGGATTCGGGGTTTAAGGGCGCCCTGCCTTTCCAGAAGCCAAAGGTGTCGGCACTGCGTTCCTTCACGGCTTTGCCCCGCTCGAGGAGCAGCGGCCTGAAGCCCATTTGGGCCAGCACCAGGGCGGCGAAATAGCCGCAGGGCCCCGCCCCAATCACGACTGGTCTGGATTGGTCTGCCCCCCCCGGGGGCACCGAGGCCACAAAGCGGTATTGGGTATCGGGGCTGCGCTTGAGGTGGGGATCCCCCGCAAAGCGGGCCAGCAACTTGGCCTCGGCCTTGGCGTCCAGGGTGAGGTCCAGATCCAGGCTGTAAACCAGGGCAATGGCTTGGCGTTTGCGGGCATCCACACTGCGCTTCACCAGCCGATGGCCCTTGAGCTGGGCCTGAGAGAGCCGCAGCCTTTGGCACACCGCAAGCACCAAATCGGCCTCACTGTGATCGAGGGGCAATTTCAGCTCACTTAGCCGCAGCACCTGCGAATCTCCGGATAGTTGGGCGCCGCGTTTTATTTCAGCAGCCCGCAACCCCCACGATGGCCTGTCAGGGTGGCAGCAGCGTTACGGGGCTTTGCATGTCGATCACCCATTGCCCCCTCTGCATTGGCTTGGCGGTGCTCAGCGCCGTGCGCTTCATGGGCCATGCCGTGATCGTCTGGCAGTTTCGATCGCAGCCACAGCCATCCGGGTGGCCAGCAGTGAATCTGGGTTGAGGCTGATCGAATCAATGCCCTCCTCGACCAGGAAGCGCACGAAGGCTGGGTCATCACTGGGAGCCTGGCCGCAGATGCCGATCTTGCGACCGCAGCGTTTGGCCGTGCGGATCGCCATCTGAACCAGGGCCATCACGCTGGGGTCGGATTCATCAAAGAGCGGAGCCACCAAAGCCGAATCGCGGTCGACCCCCAAGGTCAGCTGGGTGAGGTCGTTGGACCCAATCGAAAATCCATCGAAGCGCTGGGCAAAGGCCTCGGCCGCCAAGACATTGCTTGGCAGCTCCGCCATGACGTACACCTCCAAACCGTTTTCGCCCCGGACCAATCCCGCCGCCGCCATGGCCGCAAGCACCCGATCCCCCTCCTGCGGCGTTCGGCAAAAGGGCACCATCGGGATCGCATTCACCAAGCCCATCACCTCCCGCACCCGCTTGAGGGCCTGGCACTCGAGGCCAAAAGCCGGGCGAAAAGCCTCTGAGCAGTAGCGGGAGGCCCCCCGCCAACCCAGCATGGGATTGGCTTCCACCGGTTCGAAGCTGGCGCCGCCCAGCAACTGGGCGTATTCGTTGCTCTTGAAATCGGAAAAGCGCAGGATCACCGGTTTTGGATAAAAAGCCGCCGCGATGCGGGCCATGCCCTGGCTCAACCGATCGACGTAGTAATCGCTGGGCGGGTCATAGCCCCGGGTGAGCGCGGCGATCTGCTGGCGATGGCCTTGATCAAGGACCCGGCCAGGCTCCAGCAGGGCCAGGGGGTGGATGCGGATCTGGTTGGCAATGATGAATTCAAGGCGGGCCAATCCCACCCCATCGCAGGGGAGCGAGGCCAGCTTGAAGGCCTCGTCAGGGTTGGCCAGGTTGATCAGAATCTGGGTGCGGGTTGGGGGCAGATCCGCGATGGCCTGCTCCTCCATCCGGTAGGGCACATGGCCCGGATACACCCGACCCTCCTCGCCTTCGCAGCAGCTCAACGTGATGGTTTGGCCGTCCCGAATGCGGCTGGTGCCATCGCCCGTCCCCACCACCGCGGTGATGCCCATTTCGCGGGCAATGATCGCCGCATGGCAGGTCCTGCCGCCCTGGTCGGTGACCACCCCACGGGCCCTTTTGAGGATGGGCTCCCAATCGGGGTCCGTGCGCCTTGTCACCAGCACATCCCCCTGCTCAAAGCGCTGGATGTCGGAGGGATCGCCGATCACCCGGGCCCGGCCATGGCTTACCGAGGTGCCAACCGCACTGCCGCAGACCAAGGGCGACACCTGATGGGGATCCAACCGCCACGTTCGCAACACGGCTTGCCCGCGCTGGGACTGCACCGTTTCAGGCCTGGCCTGAAGGATGAACAGCTCGCCGCTGATGCCATCTTTGGCCCATTCCAGGTCCATCGGCGTTTGGACGCCCCGCTTGGCGCTGTAGTGCCGCTCCACCAGCACCGCCCACCGGGCGAGCTGGAGGGCCTCCTGGTCGCTGAGGGAAAACCGCTGCTGATCGACGACTGGCACCGCCTCATTGCGCACCGGATGGCCCGCCTCGGCCTCCGCGCTGCCTGATGGGGTAAGCACCAAGCGCAGGTTTTTACTGCCAAGCCGTTTGCCCACAATTGGGGCAAAGCCGAGCTCCAAGGTGGGTTTATGGATCAGGAATTCGTCGGGATTCACAATCCCCTGCACCACATTTTCCCCCAGGCCGTAGGCGGCGGTGAGCAAGACAGTGTCCTGAAACCCTGTTTCGGTATCGATGCTGAACATCACCCCGGAGCAGGCCAAATCCGAGCGCACCATCCGTTGCACGCCGATCGAAAGGGCCACCTCGAGATGGTCGTAACCGTGCTGCTGCCGGTAGACGATCGCCCGGTCGGTAAACAGGGAGGCGTAGCAGCGGCGGCAGGCCTCCAACAGGGCCCGATCACCCTGGATATGCAGGAAGGTTTCCTGCTGCCCGGCAAAACTGGCCTCCGGCAAATCCTCGGCGGTGGCACTGGAGCGCACCGCCACCGCCGGAGCCCCTAAAGCTGCGTAGGCCGCCACGATCGCCTGCTCCAACTCTGGTGGCAGGGCGGCCTGGAGCACCAGGCGGCGGACCTTAAGGCCAGTGGCCTGCAGGGCCTCAAGATCGCTGGTATCCAGCTGGCCCAACAGCCCCTGGAGGGGCTCCACCAAATGGTTGGCCGTTAAGAGATTGCGGTAGGCAAGGGCTGTGGTGGCAAAGCCATCCGGTACCTGCACCCCCTCCTGGCTGAGTTCCCGGATCATTTCCCCCAGGGAGGCGTTTTTGCCGCCCACCTGGGCCACGGCGCCAATCCCCACCTGGGCCAAGGGCACCACCAGGGCTGCCTCTCCCTGGCTCTGCTCGGACCTCACCTGAGTGGCCATGCCCCACCAAGCATCTGCGTCACTGTGATGGGCAAAAACCACCTTGGCGGCCTCTGTGCCCGGCTCACTGTTGCTTCTGCTTTTTGGGTGGCACAGTGGGGGCTACCGCGTTTGCACACACTTCGTGTCTCGCTCCTTTCTGGCCCTCTCGGCTGCCGTTCTCAGCGCACTCACCCTCCAGGTTGCCCCTGCCCTGGCCCAGCCAGCTCCCGGTGGCGCCGCGGCCAGCCCGGCAAGCGTGGACACCATGAACGACCTCACCCTTGCTGCGGCGGTGAATGTCTGCAACCTGGCGGTCGAGCAAAAAGTGCCCGTTCAGGCCGCCACCATCGCCGGCGCCCAGAGCATCGCCTATGTGGTGACCGCCAAGTATGGAAGCCAGATCGCTGGCAGCGGCAAGCTGGAGGTGGGCCAGATTGTCAATGGTTCGATCGTGCAGATCGTGTCCCGGGTCAAGGAGGGCTGTTATCCCAAGATCGCTGCTGCAGACCAAAAATTTGTGGATTCGGTAATCGCCGACTTCACCAAGCAGCTCAAGGCCCAAGAGGGCAAAAAATAGGCCGTCTGGCTAAAGGCGCCGGAGAGCTTGCTGCCACCGCTGGTTCAAGCTCCTTCGCCTGAATCCCCTTGCTTCTCAGCCTTGAGGGCCTCTGGGGAGTCAGCCTGTTCAGGCAGCAGTTGGGCCAAGAGCCCCCCACCGACCAAGACCCCCCCAAGGGCAAGGGCTAGACCTTTGTTACTGGCTGCAGCACCATCCCCCCAGGCGGCAGCCGCCAAAAAGGCACCACCCAGAAGCACAGAAGGCACCAGCACAATTCCCTTGGCTGTGCGGTTCAAGCTCATGACAACTTGGCCCCTTGGGCTGCTGGCACTGGGACGGCCTGCGGACAGCTTGACTCAGCAAGCCCCGCCGCCACCAAGCCGCTAGCCAAATCCTGGGACCCGCCAAGTTTTTGAACCTTGGCCATCAGCACGCCATTGTCCTGGCCCATGGGGCGGAGATTAACCCGACTGCGGCGCGGTAATTCGTGCCGCAACCAATCGATCGAGGCTTGCTCCTGGGCCTGATCGACGCGGATGCACGCCAATTCCACGGTGTAGTTGCGATTGCCATCGCCCACCTGGAGCACGGTTGCACTGCGCACCTGGAGCACTTCAGCTGCAGCGGCGGGCGCCGGACTCCACAACAACACGGTCACCAGGGGAGCCAGCAGCAGGCCCACCATGGTCAGCAGGGCCGTGGCAAGCCATGTCAAAGCTTGGCGCCACAGCTCGGGCAGAAGAGATGGGCGCTGGCGGTACTGCTGCCACAGGCGTTGCACCGGCGGCTGGTGTCGATGGCCAGCTCGGGGTGGCTCGGCAGGCCCACCATCTGGGCATTGCTTGCGCCCGGAGGCACCATGGGATAGCAATTTTCATTGCGGCGCACCTTCACATCAATGAAGACCGGCCCTGGATGGTTGAGGGCTTCGGTGAGCCGGTCGCGCAGATTTGCGCGATCCGTAATCGCAATCCCTTTGACACCAAAGGCTTCGGCCAAGGCAGGGAAATTGGGCATGCCGCCGGTCATCTCAGAGGCGGAATAGCGCTCTTCGTAGAAGCTTTCCTGCCACTGGCGAACCATGCCCTGCCAGCCGTTGTTGAGCACCACCACCTTCACCGGCAGGTTGTACTGGCTGAGGGTGCCCAGCTCCTGGATGTTCATCAGGATGCTGGCGTCGCCCGCCACGCAGATCACCTGCTCGTCGGGGAAGGCCGTTTGGGCCCCCATGGCCGCGGGCATGCCAAAGCCCATGGTGCCCAGGCCTGCGCTGCTAATCCAACGGCGCGGGCCGTTGTGCAGGAACTGGGCGGCCCACATTTGGTGCTGGCCCACATCCGTCGTGTAAAAGGCGTTGGGTGCAAGCTCCCGCAGGGCCACAACCACCTCCTGGGGGGCGATGTCCCCTTCAGGGGCGGGTACCACCAGCGGGTAGTGGTGCTTCCAGGTGTCGATCCGCTCAAGCCAGGCTTCCGTGCGCCCCTCGGAGCTTTGCCCGCTGGAGGCGGCCAGAAGGGTCGAAAGGGCGGCCTTCACATCGGCCACCACCGGCACATCGGGGAGGCGGGTCTTGCCCATTTCGGCCGCATCAATATCGATGTGAATCACCTGGGCCCGGGGGGCAAAGCCATCCAGCCGACCGGTAACGCGGTCATCAAAGCGGGCACCCACCGCAATCAACAGATCGCATTCGGTCACGGCGAAGTTGGCATAGGCCGTGCCGTGCATGCCGAGCATCCCCAAGGCGAGGGGTTCCTTCTCATCGAAGGCACCCTTGCCCATCAAGGTGGTGGTGACAGGCAGGCGGAAGCGTTCCGCCAACTGGGCCACTTCCTGGTGGGCGCCACTGCTGATGGCACCGCCACCCACGTAGAGCAACGGACGGCGGGCCTGGCCAATCAGCGCCAGGGCCGCCGCAATCGCGCTGGGCTGGGGAGCTGGCGGCAGCTTGAAGCCCGCGGGAATTGCTGTGCCTGGGGCAACAGGCACATAGGTGAATTCTTCGGCGCCCACGTCCTTGGGCACATCGATTAAGACCGGACCCGGCCGGCCGCTGGCTGCAATCAGAAACGCTTCGGCCACGATCCGACCGATGTCGGCAGGATCACGCACCACCCAGGAGTGCTTCACGATCGGCAGGGTGATGCCAAAGATGTCGGTTTCCTGGAAGGCATCCGTACCAATCGAGGCCCGGGGCACCTGGCCGGTGATCACCACCATCGGCACCGAATCCATTTGGGCTGTGGCGATACCCGTCACCAAATTGGTGGCTCCGGGGCCGGAGGTTCCAAAACACACCCCCACCTGGCCCGTGGCCCGGGCATAGGCATCGGCCGCATGGGTGCCGCCCTGCTCGTGCCGCACCAGGATGTGCTTCAACCAGCCCCGGGATTCCGCCTTGTGGAGCTCGTCGTAGATGGGCAGGATCGCGCCGCCGGGATAGCCAAAGATGTGCTTCACCCCATGCAAACGCAGGGCATCCATCAGGGCGTAGCCCCCCTTGACCCGCATGGGGGCAGCGCTACTGGAGCTGGCTGGCGCGGACTGGGCCGCAGGAGTGATAGGCGTAAGCGTCACGGCTGCTGCGGGCCAAGCAATCTGGCCATTCTCTAACGACAGCAACCCTAGGTGCCAGAGAGGCTTTTGGCGCTAGGGCCTGCTGCTCAGGGCCACTGGCCGGCGGCTGAGCGCCATCGCCCGCAGGATCAGGGCCGGATCCAGCCACTGGCCGCCGTAGCGCATGCCCCAATGCAAGTGGGGACCGCTGGTGCGGCCACTCATTCCCACCCGGGCAATCAGCTGGCCTGTCCGCACCCGTTGGCCGGGCTGGAGCTGAAGCCCAGCGCTGCGATACACCCCATCGGCACCGCTGCCCAGCAGATGGCAATAGATGTGCTCATAGGGGCCCGATTGGATGACCAGTCCCACCCCACAGCGCCCGTCATGGATCACCTCTTTGACCGTGCCGCCCCACCAATTGCGGATGGGTGAACCAAGGGGAGCCGCAATATCCAGGCCGTAATGGGGCTCGATGGCCCCCCAGGGGCCCTTGCGACCGCCAAACGAGCTCGTGTAACCAGAAAAGACAGTTACGGGGAAAACCCCCAGGCGCCAGGGGTTATGGACTCGCCTCGCCTGGCCCATGGGCTGGGCGAGGCCAGAAGCAGCAATCCCTAATCCAGCGATTCCTGAGGCAGCGAGACCTGAGGCAAACAGGGCCGCCCCAACAGCAACGCTTCGCTGAACGAGGGGCCTAGAGCAGCCCGAGGGCATGGAGCGGACCTCGCCCGCTGATCAGCTCCAGCAGGAACGCCGAGAAACCCACCATGGCCAAGCGGCCATTCCACACTTCGGAGCTGTTGTTCCAACCCCAAGCCCATTTGTCCTGGGGATAGAGCTTCACCTTGGTGGGCAGCTCGGCCGCCTGGTCCAGGTTGACCTCAGGGCCAGCCATCGCCCGTTGCACCAGATCGGCCAGGCCGGAGATGAAGGCTGGATTGATATCCAGGGCTGGCACCCGGCGGAAATGGGTGATGCCAGCTTCGTGGGCCAGCTCGCGGTATTCGATATCGATTTCCTCGAGGGTTTCGATGTGCTCGCTCACAAAGCTGATCGGCACCACCACCAATTCCTTCACCCCCTCCCCGCCCAGTTCCGCCAGGGCCTGTTCGGTGTAGGGCTTGAGCCACTCGACCGGCCCCACGCGGCTTTGGTAGGCCAGGGTTGAGGGATTGGGGTGGCCCACCAGTTCGCCCAGGCGCTGCATGATCAACTCACTGCAGGCCTGGATTTCGCGCTGGTAGGGATCGCCAGCTTCCTCCACATAGCTCTTCGGTACGCCATGGGCACTGAAGAAGATGTGGGCCGATCCGGGCTCTTCACAACCGCGAATTTGGTCGGCGATCAACCCCGCCATGGCATTGATGTAGCCAGGGTCGTCGTAGTAGCTGCGGATGCAGCGGATGGGGAG
>CANHGA010000066.1 GCA_947460085.1 Synechococcaceae cyanobacterium | reverse complement strand
CCTGGGGGCCCTGCTGGCGGTGGAATGGCCCGAGCGGTTGAGCGTCCTGCCGCCAGAGGCCTGGCAGGTGGGGCTGGAGTTGAGCGATCCCGCCAATCCCGATGCGGGGCGCACGGCCTGGATCACCCCGGCCGGCCGTTAAGAAAGGCCCCCACTGCCGCTTCCGTGGGCTGGGGATCAATCGCCCCTTCCCCCTGACACACCAACGCGCCGCAGGCACTGGCAAAGCGCATCATTTCGCGGACCGCAACAGCTGAGCTGGCGCCGATCAAGTCGCTCTGCATCAGCTCTGGTTGGGCGCAAAGCCGGTGCAGCAGCCCGGCCGTGAAGGCATCACCGGCCCCGGTGGTATCGCGCACGGGCACGGCAAAGGCCTCGAGGGATCCGGCCTGGCCGCCCCAGCACCAGCGCAAGGGGTTCGCCCCATCGCTCACCACCACCATGGGCCGCTGTCGCAAGGCTGCCGAAATCACTGCCGGATCCTGGCCGCCAAACAGCCACCGGGCTTCTTCGGCGGCACATTTGATCAACGCTGCCTGCTCCAGCAAGGGCCGGATCTGGGCGATGGCCGGCGGCGGCGGCCCGGATTCGGGCGGAGACGCCGGATCCCAAAAGGTGGGGCGCCAATTCACATCCACCGCCAAGACCGCGGGGGTGGCCCACTGCAGCAACCAGGTCAGGGCTTCGCTTGAGGCGGGGCTCGCCAAGGCCAGGGTGCCCACCAGCAGCCATTGGGCAGAGGGAAAGGCCGGCTCCACCACCGCTGCCAAGGCCCGCCAATCCACGGCCTGGTCGGCAAAACCCAGGCCCCGATCCCCCGCAAAACCAGCAAAGGCCCGCTCCCCGGTGGCATCGCGCTGCACCAGCACCACCCGGCTAGGACGCTCGGCATCCCACTGCAGGCCGGCGGTATTCACGCCGCGGGCCGCAAACAGCTGGGCAAACCTCTGGCCAATGGCGTCGTTGCCCAGGCGGCCCAGCCAGGCCACGGAGGTACCAAGCCGGGCCAGGGCACAGGCCCCATTGGCCGGGGCCCCACCGAGGTAATCGGCCTGGGGACCCAGCCGGTCCACCAACGCCTCGCCAAAACAGAGGACTTGGGGGTTGGGGACTGACTGGGGCTGGGTCATCACCGCCATCAGGAGGCTGGGGCACACCCCCCAGGGTGAAGCCGTTCCAGCAGGGCGGCGATGATCTTGGCGTTGGCCGCCGGGAAGGGGTAGGCCCCGAGCTCCTGGGGATCCACCCACCGCACCTGCTGGCTAGCCAGGGGTTGGGGTTCGCCGGAGAGCCAACGGCACAGATGCACCACAAAGCGCAGACGCTTGTGGCTGTAGGCGTGCTCGAGGCTGATCAGCTCCTCGCCCACCGCCACCTCGATCGCCAGTTCTTCCCTGAGTTCGCGGCGAATCGTGGCTTCGATCGGCTCTTCTGGCTCCTGCTTGCCGCCGGGGAATTCCCACATCCCGCCCAGAAGACCCTCATTCAGCCGCTGATCAATCAGCACCTGGCCGGCTGCATTGAGCACCACCCCCACGCCAATCACCTGGAAGGGGAGCGGTTTTGAAGCGTCCTTCACGGGGTAGCGGGCGGGATCGCCGGCAGCGTAGGCAGCGCAGCCCCCCTGCCAAGGGCAGGTGCCACAGCTGGGATTACGGGGCGTGCAAAGGCTGGAGCCCAAATCCATCAGGGCCTGGTTGAACTCGCGGGGCCGCCTGGGATCGAGCACCAGCTCACTCAGTTGCCAGAACCCAGCCAACGCCCGCGCCGGCGGCCTGGGGCTACGGGTCAGGCGCGCCAGCACCCGTTTGACGTTGCCATCGAGGATGGCGAAGGGCAGATCAAAGGCCGAAGAAAGGATGCTGCCCGCCGTACTGCGGCCAATGCCCGGCAGGGCCAACCAACCCTCCAGGTCCCGCGGCCAGGGCTGGCCCAGCAACTGCCTGGCCCCCTGGTGCAGGCGCCGGGCCCGGGAGTAATAGCCCAGGCCTTGCCAGAGCAGCAGCACGTCGTGCTCATCAGCAGCTGCCAACGCCTCCACCGAGGGGAAGGCCCCCATCCAGCGCCGCCAGTAGGGCAGCACCACCTGCACCTGGGTCTGCTGCAACATCACCTCGGCCACCCAAATCGGATAGGGATCGAGCTGCTCGCCAGGGGAGGCCGGCTCGCCTGTTGCCGTCAGCTTCCAGGGGATCAGATGGCGGCCATGGGTGTGCCACCAGGCCAGAAGGGCTTCGCGCAACTCGGCGGGGTGCTGCCCAAGGGGGCTTGGGGCCTGGGCTGAAGGAGCTTGCGAACTAGCTGGCGACGTAGGCCTCCACGGCATCGCTGATGCGGCGCAGGCCGGCCAGGCCATCGCGCTCCAAATTGCGCACCCGATCCCGGCTAATACCGAGGATCCGGCCAATACCGGTGAGGCTCATGGGTTCGGCGCCCTCCGGCCCCTCCCCATCAATCCCATAACGCATCTTCAAGACCCGGCACTGCAGCTCTGGCAGCCGCTCCAGCAGCGCTCGCAAATCGCCCTTCAGGCATTCCCCATCCACCTGCTCATCCGGCAGCTCCCCATCCCCAGCCAACAAATCCAAAAGCTCCGTGTCGTCACCATCCCCCACCTTCATCTCCAAACTCACCGGCTGACGCGCCCGACACAGCAGATCCTTCACCTCCTCCTCAGGCAGTTCCACCGCCTCCGCCAATTCCGTCACCGTGGGCGTACGGCCCAGCAGTTGGCTCAGCTCCCTCTGCCCCTTCTTGAGTTTGTTCAGGGTTTCGGTGATGTGGATCGGCAGGCGGATCGTGCGGCTCTTTTCCGCAATCGCCCGGGTGATCCCCTGGCGAATCCACCAGTAGGCATAGGTCGAAAACTTGTAGCCCCGCGTTGGGTCGAATTTCTCAACCCCGCGCACCAGGCCGATCGTGCCCTCCTGGATCAAATCCAGCAGCTCCATATTCCGCTTGGTGTACTTCTTCGCCACGCTCACCACCAGCCGCAAATTCGCCGCCACCATCCGCTCCTTCGCCCTACGCCCAGCCTTAATCCGCTTTTTCAGCACCGCATCCCCTAAACCCACAGCCTTCGCCAATTCCGCCTGGCTTGGGCTTGTACCCAGCTGCTGCGCCAGCTCCTGCTCCTGCTCCTCAATCGCCATCAGCTCCTGCACCTGACGGCCCAACGTGATCTCCTGCTCGTGGCTCAGCAAAGGCACACGACCGATATCACGCAAATACGAACGCACCAGGTCGCCGTCCCCATGGGGCATTTGGCGAGCCGGCTTGTCGGAAACCGGAGCCGGCGAGGAGGGGATAGCGACAACCACGGAGCCATGCCCTTGAAGATGTGTGAAGCCTAACCTGAAGAAGTGTGAAGTCCTCTCATCTAGGACCCCGGCCGTCCAGCCGGCGCCCTAGCCGGGGGAGAACTTCACCAGTAGCCAGCTGGCCGTTTGCAGGTAGATGAACACCCCGGCCACATCCGTGGCGGTGGCGATGAACGGGGCCGACATCAGGGCCGGATCTAGGCCAATCCGATCGAAGAGCAGGGGCAAGGCCGCCCCGGCCGTGGCCGCCAGGGTGGTGATCGCCACCAGGCTGATCCCCGCCGCCCCAGCCACAATCCAGCTTTGGGACACATAACTGGCCCAAGGGACCACCACCAACACCATCAACAGACCCAAGAGGGCTCCGGCCACCGATTCCCGCCAAATCGCCTTCCAGCTCCCCATCGCCTGGATGCGCTGGGTGCTCAAGCCGCGAATCACCACCGTGGAGCTCTGGGCACCCACGTTGCCGCCGGTGCCAATTAACAGCGGAATAAAGGCGGCGAGCAGCACCACCTCCTTGAGCACGTGGTCTTGGGCAGCAATCACGGCCGCCGTGCCGCTGTTGGCAATCAACAGCACCGCCAGCCAAACCACCCGGCGCCGGGCCACGGTGAACAGGTTGCTTTGGAAATAGTCGTCGTCATCGCCGGCCTGCACCGCCCCTGCGGCATAGAGATCGCGGGTGGCCTCCTGCTCGATCACGTCGATCACGTCGTCCACCGTGACGATCCCCACCAGGCGCTGCTCCCGATCCACCACCGGCACGGCCAGGAAGTCGTAGCGCTGAATCGCCCGGGCCACCTCCTCTTGATCCGTTTCGGTGGACACACTCACCACCTCCCGGGTCATCACCTCGCCGATGCGCTCATCGGGGTCGGCCACCACCAAATCCCGCAGCGACAGAATCCCGGTGAGATGGCGGGAGCCATCGGTCACGTAGAGGCTGTAAACGGTTTCCGTGTCCCGGGCGCGGCGGCGCACGATCGCCAGGGCCTGGGCTGCCGTTTGGAATTCCTTGAGGTCAATGAACTCGGTGGTCATCAGGCGACCGGCCGTCTCGCTCTCGTAACCAAGGAGTTGGGCGGTAACCCGCCGTTCCGCCGGACTCAGCTCCGCCAAAAGCCGGCGCACCACCTTGGCGGGCAATTCATCAAAGAGGCGTACCCGATCGTCGGGTGACATCTCTTCCACCAGCTCCAGCACCTCGCTCGATCGCAGCCGCTCCAGCAGGCTTTGCTGCACGGAGGGCTCCAGGTATTCGTAGACCTCAATCGCCTCGTCCTTGGGGAGCAGACGAAAGGCCAGGGCCTGGAGGATGCGGGGCAAGCTGCCAATCGCTTCGGCGGTATCCACCTCCTGCACGGGCTGGAGCAACAACTTGGCCCCGTCGTAGTTGCCCACTTCCAGCAGCGCTTCCAACTGCTTAGCCACCACTTCGGCCACCAGCACCCCGTTTGCCTCGCTCATTGGCCTGGTGCTTCGGCAACCCAGAGTTTATGGAGCCATGGCTAAGGTCAAATTCCATCTGCGGCGCCTGTGCGCCAACCCCAACAACCATGGCCATCAATGTGAGCGATGTGGTGGTGCGTGATGCCCAGGGTGCGGAGCGCCGCCTTGGCGAGTGGGCTGGCCAGGTGCTGCTGATCGTGAATGTGGCCAGCCGCTGCGGCTTTACCCGCCAATACGCGGGCCTGCAAACCCTGCAAGACACCTATGGCCCCCAAGGCTTGGCCGTCTTGGGCTTCCCCTGCAACGATTTCGGCGCCCAGGAACCCGGCACCCTCAGCGAAATCCAGGAGTTCTGCTCCACCACCTACGGAGCCAACTTCACCCTGTTCGACAAGGTGCATGCCACCGGCAGCAAAACGGCCCCCTACGACACCCTCACCCAAGCCGAACCCGCCGGTGATGTGGCCTGGAACTTCGAGAAGTTCCTGGTAGCCAAAGATGGCAGCGTGATCGCCCGCTACAAGAGCAACGTGGAACCCGATTCCGCCGAACTCACCGCAGCGATTGAAGCTGCGATCGCCGCCTAGCCCGCCAACCAACCGCGCCTTGAACCCTCTGGCCCAGCCCCCTCCACCAGGAGCCAGCGCTGGCCATTGGGTTCCCACCAGCTCCGCAACACCCGAAGCGGTGAATCCGAACCAACCGCCAGCAGGGCCGGGGCCTGGTGCTGGGGGGCACAACGCAGCTGGAAAGCGCTAGCGGTCAGCACCGGTTCCCGGGCCGACGCGCGGCGCCGCACCTCAGGCGAACGGCGATCGGCCCCACCGGCGGGCAGGCCGGCAGGGGCCACAAGGGCGAGGCCCAACAGGGCCGCCCAGCGCCAGAGGGGAATGGGCTTCAAATATCCAACTGGGCAAGATCCAGCGAAGCGCTATGGGTCTCGATGAATTCCCGGCGCGGCGCCACCTTGTCGCCCATCAAGATCGTGAAGATGCGATCGGCCTCGAGGGCATCTTCAATCTCCACCCGCTTCATCATCCGCGTGGTGGGATCCATGGTGGTTTCCCAGAGCTGCTTGGGCATCATTTCACCGAGGCCCTTAAAGCGCTGGATTGTGTAATTGGCCTTCTCGCCAAAGCCTTCGATCGTCTTCTTGAGGTCGCCTTCGTTGTAGCAATAGGTGTGATTTTTGCCGCGCTCCACCTTGTAGAGCGGAGGACAAGCGATATAGATGTAGCCGCCTTCCACCAGCGCCTTCTGATAGCGGAAGAAGAAGGTGAGGATGAGGGTGCGAATGTGGGCGCCGTCCACGTCGGCGTCAGTCATGATGACGATCCGGTGATAACGAAGATTCTTCTCTTCGAATTCTTCGCCCCGAATGCCAAGGCCAAGGGCCGTAATCAAGGCCTGGATTTCGGTGTTTTTGTAGATCTTGGCGTCGTCGGTTTTCTCGATGTTGAGAATCTTGCCTCGCAGGGGCAGGATGGCCTGAAAACGCCGATCCCGGCCCTGCTTGGCCGAACCGCCAGCGGAATCCCCTTCCACGATGTAGATCTCGGATTCGCTGGGATCGCGGGATGAACAATCGGCAAGCTTGCCGGGCAAGGTGGAGCTTTCCAGCACACTCTTACGGCGCACCAGCTCCCGGGCCCGGCGGGCCGCTTCAGCCGCATTGAAGGCCTGGATGGCCTTCTCCAAGATCAAATCAATCACGCCGGGATTGAATTCGAGGTAGACGGCCAGCGCCTCACCCACCAGGGTGTCGACGATGCCGCGCACCTCGGTATTGCCGAGCTTGGTTTTGGTCTGACCCTCAAATTCAGGGTCGGGCACCTTCACCGACAGCACCGCGGTTAGACCCTCACGGATGTTTTCGCCGGCCAAATTGCCATCGGCGTCTTTGCGCTTGCCCCGCTTTTTGGCAAACGTATTGAGGGTGCGGGTGAGCACCGCCTTCAGACCCTCAATGTGGGTGCCGCCATCCACGGTGCGGATGTTGTTGGCAAAGCCCAGAATGCTGTCGGAGTAGGCGTCCACGCACCACTGCAGGGCTGCTTCCACCTGAACGCCTTCTTTCTCGGCGTTCACATAGATGATGTCGGCATGAAGCGGGTCTTTCCCCGCATTCATGTACTCCACGTATTCCTTGATTCCGCCTTCGTAGAGGTAGATCTCTTCGTGGGGCTCACCATCGGCCCCGCGGGCGCTGGCCCGCTCGTCCCGGAAAACGATTTTCACCCCACCATTGAGGTAGGCGAGCTCCCTCAGGCGCGAGGACAGGGTTTGGAAATCGAACGCAATCCCGGTCGAGAAAATCTCGATATCGGGCTTAAAGCAAATGGACGTGCCCGTGCGGCCCTGCTCAGCAGGGGCCGATGCCAAAATGCCAATCGGCGCCCCACGCTCAAACCGCTGGGTGTGGATCTGGTCTTGGCGATGCACCGTGACCTCCACCCACTCACTGAGGGCGTTGACCACGGACACACCAACCCCGTGCAGGCCACCGGAAACCTTGTAACCACCGGCGCCAAACTTGCCACCGGCGTGGAGCACGGTGAGCACCGTTTCCAGGGCGCTCTTGCCGGTGCGGGGGTGAATATCGGTGGGAATGCCCCGGCCGTTGTCGGTGACCGCGCAGGAGCCATCGTCGTTGAGCACGACCAGGATCTGGTCGCAGTGGCCTGCCAGCGCTTCGTCAACGGAGTTGTCGACCACCTCATACACCAGGTGGTGCAGACCCCGGGGACCGGTGGTGCCGATGTACATCCCCGGGCGCTTGCGAACGGGCTCCAGCCCTTCGAGAACCTGGATTTGCTCGGCGCCGTAGGCGGCCTGAACCTTGCTAGAGGATTGGTTGCTAGACGATTGGGTTTCGGGACTCATGCAGGAAGAAATCCCCAGAGGATCAGCACAGGTGGTTTCATCACTGGCGAGCTAGGCACAGGAGGGTGAAATCCCGGGGCGAGAATGGCGAGAGTGGTCGAAAAACCCTTCTCCAAAGGGCAATTTACCACCGAGAACCGGTGAGCGCATCGCTTGCCATTGTGGCCGGAATGGACCAGCCCCAACCCCTCACGATCGTGCTGCTCGGGCCGACCGCCAGCGGCAAAACGGCCCTGGCGATCGAACTGGCCAAGGCCCTCGATCTGGCGGTGCTGAACGTGGATTCACGCCAGCTCTACTTACACATGGATGTGGGCACCGCCAAGCCAAGTCCGGCCCAGCGGGCCGAGGTGCGCCATGAACTGCTCGATCTACGCGAACCCAACAACCCGATCAACCTCCAGGAATTCAGGGCCATCGCCGAACCCGCCATCGCAGCGGAACACCAACGGCGCGGCATGGCGCTGCTGGCCGGCGGCAGCGGGCTCTACATCAAGGGGCTCACCCAGGGCATGCAACCGCCAGCCGTACCGCCCCAGCCAGAGCTGAGATCCCAGCTGGCAGAGCTAGGCCAGGCCACCTGCCACCAATTGCTGGCCCAGGCCGACCCCATTGCCGCCGCCCGGATCGGCGCCGCCGATTCCGTGCGCACCCAGCGGGCCCTGGAGGTGATCTATGCCACGGGCCAAAGCCTCACCAGCCAGCAGCACCACAGCCCGCCGCCGTGGCGCGTTGTTGAGCTCGGGCTCAATCCAAGCAATGGCCGCCAGCGGATCACCGAACGCACCCTGGCCCTCTACCGCGATGGCCTGGTCGCCGAAACCCAGGCCCTGATCCAGCGCTACGGCGCCGATCTGCCCCTGCTCCAGACGATTGGCTATGGCGAAGCCAAGCAAGTGCTGGCAGGCGATCTCAGCGAACAAACCGCCATTGAGATCACCACCCAACGCACCTGTCAATTCGCCAAACGCCAGCGCACCTGGTTTCGCCGCCAGCACCAACCCATTTGGATTGGGGGCTCAGATCCGGCACAGCAGTGCGCCCAATGCTTGCAAGAGTTGGCGCGCGTTCTAGGGTGAAGCGTTGCCAATCGGCGCAACCAGCCAACCTTCGCCCCCCTGAATGCCTCCTCGTCCCCGTTTTGACCGCCGGGCTCCCGTGCGGGAGCTGCCCAACATCAACGACCGGATCAGCTACCCCAACCTGCGGGTGGTGGATGCCGACGGCAGCCAACTGGGGGTGATCACGCGGGAAGCCGCTCTTGAGGTGGCCAAGGACCGGGAACTGGATTTGGTGCTGGTCAGCGAAAAAGCCGATCCACCGGTCTGCCGGATCATGGATTACGGCAAGTACAAGTTTGAGCAGGAAAAAAAGGCCAAGGAGGCCAAGAAGAAGTCGCACCAAACGGAGGTGAAGGAAGTCAAGATGCGCTACAAGATCGATTCCCACGACTACCAGGTGCGGATTGGTCAGGCCGTTCGCTTCCTCAAGGACGGCGACAAGGTGAAGTGCACCGTGATCTTCCGCGGCCGGGAAATCCAGCACACGGCCCTGGCCGAAGTCCTGCTGATGCGAATGGCCAAGGACCTCGAAGAGAACGCCGACATCCAGCAGCATCCCAAGCGGGAAGGCCGCAACATGATCATGTTCTTGAGCCCCCGTAAGGCGGCTTCGCCCAAGGGTGCCGCCAAGGAGACTGCGGCTTAAGAGAACTCTCTAGAGAACAGCTAGAGGGCCTTGGCGAACAGGGCAAGCATGTCGTGCCAACCCAGGGCGGCAGCTTCGGCGTTGTAATCGGAGCGGGCATCACAAAGAAAACCGT
>CANHGA010000065.1 GCA_947460085.1 Synechococcaceae cyanobacterium | reverse complement strand
TGGGGTGGGTCGCAACCTGCACGAGGAACCCTCCGTGTTCAACTTCCGCACCCGGGACCTGCCCAACATGACCCTGAGGGCCGGGATGACCCTCGCGGTTGAACCGATCCTCAATGCCGGCAGTAAGGCCTGCCGCACCCTTAAGGATCGCTGGACCGTGGTCACCACTGACGGCACCCTGTCGGCCCAGTGGGAGCACACCATCGCCGTGACGAGCGATGGTTGTGAAATCCTGACCGATCGTGATTTTTAAACTCCGGGATTTTTAACCTTCGCGATTTTTAAGCCCCTCAGCCCTTGCTGGTCAGGGAGTAATACAACCAGCGCCCCACGGTGGTGAGGGGCATCAGCAGATAGGTGAGCGGGTTCGGGGTCACGATGATCAGGTTGCAGCCCCATTGGGCCTGGGTGAGCACCTGGTTGGCCACAAAGTCGGCCCCCATCAAGCCGATGGGATTGAGCTCTGAGCGGAAGGGGCCCAGCACCAGCCGTCGCACCCGAACTGGCCGCCCCCCGGAGGCCCAATCCAGCGCCCGCAAGCTGATGAGTTGGCCCAGCAGCCGTTTGCTGATTTCGTAAAGCGGACTGACGGCCGGTTGGACTTCCGCCTCCGATGTGTTGAACCACAGTTCCGGAGCCCCGTGCCCCGGGCGCCCGGCCGCCTGCTGGGCAAACAATTCCGCCAGCCGCCAGCTGCTCAGGGCATTCACCTCGAGGGCCGTGGCGGTGGCCTCCGGGCTGCGGTCCTGGTGGGAATTGGTGCCATGGTTGAGCACCAACACATCCACGTCAGCCAGTTCAGCGGCGAGGGCGGCCTCCTGGCCCGCCTGCCAGCGCACCTGGCGCAGGGGGATGGTCGCCCCATCTGGGTCGCGCAGGATCAACGGCTGATCCCGGCTGGAGATGGCAACCAGTTGGGCGCCGCGGCGGTGCCAGGCCTGGAGCAGGGCTTGGCCCAGGGCTCCACTGGCTCCGGTGATCGCCACGGTGATCGGCCCTGGGATGGCTCCCGATAGGGCCGCTGGGGGTTGGGTACGCGCGGTCATGGCTGGTGCTGGCAAACCTCGGCCAAGACGTCAGCATGGATCAGGCCTTCCGATTCGATGGTTGTGACGGGTTTATCCCCCTTGGTCAGCACCGCTTTTGATATGGCTCCTGCAGACATGGCTCCCCTGGTGCCCCTGTTTGCCCCCTATTGCGGCGGGATGGCCCAGCAAAGCGATCTGCTCAAGGCCCTGGACTCCTTGGCCCAGGGGTCGTGGCAGGGAGCCCGCCAGCTCGAGGGCGGCAGGAGTCATCCCTATCGACTGGAGTGGCAGGGGGAATCGGCGCCCCTGGAGATACTCCGCTGCCAGTTGCTGTTCCCCGCGATGCCGGAGATGGGTTACAGCTTTTCCCTGCCGGCCCACCAGCTGGTGCTTTGGCTGGTTCAACGCGAGGGCGATGATCTTCCCCAGGCGTTTTGGGGCTGGTTGCTCTTGGGGCACCCCATGGCTGGGGAGGCCTAAATTGCATGGCCAAGGGTCCTTGGCACGGTTGATTCATGGCTTCTACCTTGCTGATTGGATCGTGCGAGCCCTTCAGCGGTAAGTCGGCCGTGGTCTTGGGTTTGGCCCGTCTTTTGGGACGCCAGGGCGTCAAGGTGTTGTTTGGCAAGCCGTTAGCCACAACCCTGCAGAACCCCGCTGACGCTCCTGGCGCCAGCGGCGGCGCCGTGATCGATGCCGATGTGCGCTTCGTCGGCCAGACCCTGGGCCTGGCCGATAGCCAGTTGATCCCTTCCCTGCAGGTGCTCGCCCCCGAAACGGCCCATGCCCGCTTGCTGGCCTCTGATGTGGGTCCCGGGCCTGGCTTTGATGCCCTGCGTGAGCAGTTGGCGGCGGCCCCCGAAGGGGTGGCGTTACTCGAGGCGGCCGGCAGTCTCCACGAAGGTCTGCTCTATGGATTGAGCCTTGTTCAGTTGGCCGAGGGCCTGGATGCCCCGGTGGTTCTTGTCCATCCTTGGAACGACAGTTGCAGCATCGAATTGCTGCTCGCGGCAAAGGCCCAGCTCGGCCACCGCTTGGCCGGGGTGGTGCTGAATGCGGTGACCCCAGAGGAGGTGCCCCTACTCCGCGCTGAGGTGGTGCCTGCCATCGAGCGCTTGGGGCTAGCAGTGTTGGGAGTGATGCCCCGCAGCCCCCTGCTGCGCAGTGTCACGGTGGAGGAGCTGGCCCGGCGGCTCGATGCCCAGGTGCTCTGCTGCCGGGATCGGCTCGATTTGCTGGTGGAAACCCTCTCGATTGGCGCCATGAACGTCAATTCGGCCATGGAGTTTTTCCGCCGCCGCCGCAATATGGCCGTGGTCACCGGTGCCGATCGCACGGATATCCAGCTGGCCGCCCTGGAGGCGTCCACCCAGTGCCTAATCCTCACGGGGGCGGGAGATCCGCTCACCCAATTGCTCAACCGGGCCGAAGAATTGGAGGTTCCGTTGCTCAAGGTGGAGCACGACACCCTGACCACGGTCGAAGTGATTGAGAAGGCTTTTGGCCATGTGCGCCTCCATGAGGCGGTGAAGGCCACCTATGCCGTCCGGCTAGTGGAAGAGCATTGCGATTTCAGCCCCCTGCTCACCAGGCTGCAGCTGCCCGCGATCGCTGGGTAACGCTGCTAATTTCACTGAACAGGCTGCGGGCTGTCGGTGACTCGATCCCTTGATTTTCCAGCGATCGATCGGATCGATACCCTGGCCCAAGAGTTGGCCATGCTCCAAGACAGGGGCAAGCGGCGCATCGCAATCCTGGGCAGTCGCCACCTGCCGGTGGTATCAGTTCACCTGGTCGAATTGGTGGCCCGCTCCCTGGCCCAGGAAGGCCACAACCTGATCACCTCCGGTGCCCAGGGGGTCAATGCTGCGGTGATTCGCAGCGTGTTGGACATTGATTCCAGCCGCCTCACCGTCTTGCTTCCGCAGAGCCTGGATCATCAGCCGGGGGAATCCCGCGAGCTGCTGGAGAGGGTGCTGCACCTGGTGGAAAAGCCCGAGCACGATGAGCTGCCCTTGCCGATGGCCAGCAGCCTCTGCAACCAAGAGATCATTACCCGCTGTGACCAGTTGATTTGCTTCGCTTTCCACGACAGCGAAACCCTCTTGGCCAGCTGCCGGCTGGCCGAAGACATGGGCAAGGTGGTCACCTTGATGTTCTTTGACTGATTGGCCAGCTCAGTCGACCAGCTCAGGGGGCCAGCACAGCCTTGAGTCCTTCTACATAGAGCAGCCCCGAGCACAGCAGGCCGGCCGCCCAGCTCATGCCGCGGAGCGGGGGCACATTGCCCACGTAGGCGCCCACATACACCAGCCGTAGGAGCGGATGCAGCCAGGCGGCGGCTATGGCGACCGGCGCCGCGGGACCGGCAATCAGGCAGAGCAGGCAGGCCGGTGCATGCAAGGTGAAGGCTTCAAAGCTGTTTTGGTGGGCCCAGCTGGCCCGCTTGCCCCAGGCCGGGAGGCGATCAAACATGGCCCGGGGGGCGGCCATGTCAGCCATGGTGAAGTCGGCTTTGGAGCGTCCCGCTCCCAGGGGCACCACACTCAGCACCACCACGGCGCCGGCAAGCACCAAGGACCAGGCATAGGGGGCAAGGGTGGCGGCTTGGCTCATCGGGGTGGGAGTTTTGAGGATCCTTTTCTAGGGTGGCCCCAATCCCGTTCGCGTGTGCCATGGCCGACACCTATTCCTTCGATGTGGTGAGCGATTTCGATCGCCAGGAATTGGTGAACACCCTGGATCAAGTGCGCCGGGATGTGGGGCAGCGCTTTGACCTCAAGGATTCCGGCACCGAGATCGACCTCGAGGAGACCAGTCTCACCATCACCACCGCCAGCGACATGACGCTCCAGGCCGTGGAGGATGTGTTGCGCCAGAAGGCCACCAAGCGCAACCTCTCGCTCAAAATCTTCGATTTCCAAACCCCAGAAGCGGTGGGCGGCAACAAGGTCAAGCAAGTGGTGAAGCTGCGCAAAGGCCTCTCCCAGGAGCTGGCCAAGAAGCTCAGCAAGACCGTGCGCGACGAGCTCAAAAAAGTGACCGTGGCGATCCAGGGCGAAAGCCTGCGCATCACCGGCAAGAACAAAGATGACCTTCAGCAGGCGATCCAGCTGCTCAAGGAGCAAGACGTTGACGTCCCCCTCCAATTTGAAAATTACCGGTAAGCAAGGCGGCCGCTGGAGTTTTTGGCTGGATCGGGGAGGCACCTTCACCGATGTGGTGGGTTGCTCCCCCTCCGGCGACCTTGTCGTGCGCAAGGTGCTCTCCGTGCAGCCGGGCTGCCCGGGGGATCCGGCCGTTGCCGCGATCCAATCCATCCTGGGAATCCCTGCAGGCCAGCCCATCCCGGAGGGTTTGGTTGATGGGGTGCGCCTGGGCACCACCGTGGCCACCAATGCCTTAATTGAGCACCGGGGCGAGCCGGTGTTGTTGCTGATCAACCGGGGCCTGGCCGACCTCCCCACCATCGGCGATCAACACCGGCCCGACATCTTTGCCCTCCACATTGAACGTCCCCAGCCGCTGGCGATCCGGACCCTTGAAATGGATGGCCGCTTGGCCGCCAGTGGCGAGGAGCTGGAACGCCTCCAACTGGACGCCAGCTTGGCGACCCAGATTCGCCAAGCAATGGTGGATGGCTACCGCAGTTGTGCCATTGCCCTGCTGCACAGCACAAGCAATCCCCGCCATGAACAACAACTGGCTGCCTGGGTGCGTCAATTGGGGCTGGAGCAGGTGGTGCTCTCCTGTGAGCTGAGCTGCCAGCCTCGCCTGGTATCCCGGTGCCAAACCACCCTGGTGGAGGCCGCCGTGGCTCCGGTGCTGTTTGGCTATTTGGACCAGGTTCGCCAGGCCCTGGGCCTGGAAAACGGCCTGCGGGTGATGCGCTCCAGCGGGGCCTTGGCAGCCCCTGGGATGCTCCATGCGAAGGACACGATTCTCTCGGGACCTGCGGGCGGCATGGTGGGTGCAGTCGCCTCGGCGCGGGATGCCTTGGCGGCCATGGGGCAGGCCGATGGCCCGGTGGTGGGGGTGGACATGGGCGGCACATCCACCGATGTCTTCTATGCGGAGAGCACGGCCCAGGGCGCCGCTTGGGAGCGACGGGCGGATACCGAGATTCTGGGCCTGCGGATCCAGGCCCCGATGTTGCCCATTCACACCGTTGCAGCAGGCGGTGGTTCGGTGGTGTCGTTTGATGGCGAGCGCTTGGTGGTGGGGCCTGTTTCCGCCGGGGCCGATCCGGGTCCGGCCTGTTATGGCCGCGGCGGTCCTGCCACGATCACCGATGCCCACGTGGTGCTGGGGCGTCTGCCTAGCTCGGCCCTGCCGGCTGTGTTTGGACCGGGGGGGGATCAACCCATCAACCCCGAGGCGTCTTGGGCCGTGTTCTCCGCCTTGGCGGCGGCGATGGCTGGTGTGGCGCCAGGCATCAGCCCAGGGCAGGTCGCCGAGGGGGCCTTGGCGATCGCCATCGAAACCATGGCCCAAGCCGTGCGGCGCATCACCATTCAACGGGGCCACGATCTGCGCCAGGCCCTGCTGGTGAGTTATGGCGGGGCGGCGGGCCAATTGGCCTGCAGGCTTGCCCACAGCCTGGGCATTGGCCAGGTGGTTTTGCACCCGCTCGCTGGGGTGCTCTCGGCCTATGGCATTGGGGTCGCCCCCCAGGCCGTGCTGCTGGAGCACCTGGTGCGCCGCCCCCTCGAGCTCGACCTGGTGCCGCAGCTGGTGGGTCAGCTGGCGCACCTGAGCGCTGCAGGTGCCCAAAGCTTGGAGGCCAGTGGTGATCTGGAGCCCGGCCAGCGTCCCCAACGGTTGGTGCGCTTGGAAGTGCGCCTCTCTGGCAGTGAGGTTGGCCTTGAGCTGCCCTGGCCTGAAGATCAAATCCAGGCTCCTGCCCACGAGCTCTTGGCCACGTGGCGCGATGGTTTTGCGGCGAGCCATGGCCGGCGCTATGGCTACCACCCCCCCACGCCTGCGTTGGTGGTGGAACGGCTGCTGGTGGAGTTGGTCTCACCGCTCGAGCGGCAGCCCTTGGCCTGGGATGGGGCTCGCCACGCCACGCCCGCTCCCTTGGCCCCAGGGGAGGAGTCGCAGGGTCCAGCTTTGCTGGTGGATGCCACCACCACAACCGTGCTGGAAGCCGGTTGGCGGGCCCGGGGGCTGCCAGGGGGCGCGATTGTGCTGCAGGAGCTGGAAACCGTTGCTGCGGGGGAGCTGCCGGGCGGTGCCGGTTCTCCAAGGGTTACGGCAATCGTGTCTGATCGTCCTGATCCGGTGCTCCTGGAGCTCTACAACCATCGCTTTGCCGCGATTGCTGAGCAGATGGGGGAGCGGCTCCAGCAAAGCGCCCGCTCGGTGAACATCCGCGAGCGCCTCGATTTTTCCTGCGCCATTTTTGACGGTGCCGGCCAGTTGGTGGCCAATGCCCCGCACATTCCCGTTCACCTCGGATCCATGGGTGAAAGCGTGGTGGCCTTGTTAACCGCCGTGGCTTGCGGAGAGCGGCCGCCCTTGGCCCCTGGGGATGTGGTGCTCACCAACAACCCCTTCCAGGGGGGCACCCATCTGCCCGATATCACTGCCATCACACCGGTGTTCGCCGATGGACAGCAGGGGCCCGAGCTGGTCTTTTTTGTGGCGTGCCGAGGCCACCATGGCGATGTGGGGGGGATCACACCCGGTTCGATGCCGGCCCTCAGTCGCACCATTGACGACGAAGGCCTGCTGCTCGACAACGTCTTGTTTTTGCATGCAGGCCAGCTCGATGGGGAGGCTTGGCAGCAGCGGCTGGCGGCGGGCGTTTGGCCCGTGCGCAATCCCGAGCAGTTGTTGGCTGATCTGCAGGCCCAGGTGGCCGCCAATCGCTATGGGGTGGAGGCGATGCAGCAGCTCGTGGCACGGGAGGGGCTCCGCCAGGTGCAGGCCTACATGGCCCATGGGCAAGCCAATGCCGCGGAGTGCGTGCGACGGGTGATTGGGCGACTCAGCAATGGCCGGCACCAGGTGGAGCTCGACGATGGGGCCGTGATTGCCGTTGCCATTGCGATTGATCGGACCTCCCGAAGGGCCCGCTTGGATTTCAGTGGGACCAGTGCCCAGCAACCCAGCAACCAAAACGCCCCCTTGGCGGTCACCAAGGCCGTGGTCTTGTACGTGTTTCGTTGCTTGGTGGGGGAGAAGATCCCCCTCAATGCCGGTTGTTTCGAGCCCTTGGATCTGATCGTTCCCGAGGGCTGCTTGCTGAATCCATTGGCGCCAGCCGCGGTGGTGGCGGGAAATGTGGAGGTGTCGCAGGCTGCGGCGAATGCCTTGTTCGGAGCCCTGGGCGTGCAGGCTGCAGCCCAGGGCACGATGAACAACCTCAGTTTTGGCAATGCTTCCTGCCAGTACTACGAAACCATCTGCGGGGGCACTGGGGCTGGGCTCGATCTGGCTGGCCATGGGTTTGCCGGGGCTTCAGCCGTGCAGAGCCACATGACCAACTCCCGCCTCACCGATCCGGAAATTCTGGAAGCGCGCTATCCCGTGCGGGTCGAGACGTTTGCCCTGAGGCGGGGGTCTGGGGGGGCTGGCCGCTGGCGCGGTGGCGATGGGGTGGTGCGGCAGTTGCGCTTCTTGGAGCCGATGCAGGCCGTTTTGCTGACCGGGTCGCGCCGGGTGCCGCCGTTTGGGTTGGCAGGGGGTGAGGCTGGTCGCTGTGGCCGCAACCTGTTGCTCAAACCCCACCAAAGCGACCCCCACCAAAGCGAGGAGCTCCTGCCCGGCGTGGCCCAGGTGGAGATTCAAGCGGGAGAAGCTTTACGCCTGGAAACCCCCGGTGGGGGCGGCTACGGCGCGCCAGGTAAGGCCTGATGGCGACCCGTCGCCCCATGGGTGTGGCCAGCTTGGCGCCCTACCTGGTGGCCCTGGTCCTGGGCGCGATCCAGGTTCCGGTGCGGGCCCATGACCAGGGCGCGCAACCTGCAGCGCCAGGCAGACCTGCAGCGCCAGGCAGACCAGCAGCCCCCAATGTGCTCCAGGAAGGGGGCCAGCGCTTTCACCCGGTGTGGTCGGCCCGGGGGATCGTGGCCAGCCAGGAGGCAATTGCCTCGTCGGTGGGAGCCCAGATCCTGCGCAGCGGCGGCAACGCGGTGGACGCGGCGGTGGCCACATCGTTTGCCCTGGCCGTCACCCTTCCCCAGGCTGGAAATTTGGGCGGTGGCGGTTTCCTGGTGGCCTGGCTGCCGGGGCCATCCCCCGCCAAGGGCCGGGGCTGTTTCCTGGACCCCCGCAATCTGGCCCCCAACAACCCCACAAACCCAGGGCCGAATCCCGAGCTTGCCCTGGGCCGCGGCCACGCCATCGCCATCAACTTCCGCGAAAAGGCCCCCTTGGCGGCTACGCCCGGCATGTTTCTCAACGCTGAGGGCAAGGTTGATCGCCAACGGGCCACCCGCAGCCTGATAAGCACTGGGGTGCCTGGTACCCCCGCCGGTTTGGTGTTGAGCCAGCGCTGCTATGGGCGCCTCAGCCTGCCGCAGGTGATGGCACCGGCCATCCGCCTGGCTGAGCAAGGGTTCCCGGTGGGCAAGGAACTCAGTGACTCCCTGCAACAGGCCTCTGCTTTGCTCCAGGCCGACCCCCTGTCGCGCCGCCTCTTTTTCAAGGTGTCCCGTAGGCCTGACTATCCCCGCTTAGGTGATCAGGGCCCCCAGCCTTACCAGCCCGGGGAGATCCTGCGCCAGCCCCTGTTGGCGGCCACGCTGCGCCGGCTGGCCCAGCAGGGTGACAGGGGCTTCTACCAAGGGGCAACGGCGGAGGCCTTGGTGCGGTTGATGCAGCAACGCGGCGGCTTGATTCGCCAGGCTGATATGGCTGGCTATCGCGCCCAATTGGTGCGGCCCTTGGCCAGCAGCTTTCGGGGCTATCCGGTGCTCACCATGCCGCCCCCCAGTGGTGGTGGCGTCACCCTGCTGCAACTGCTACACATCCTGGAGCCCTTGGATTTGGCCGCCTCGGGCTTGAACAGTGCCGCCACGATTCATCGGATGGTGGAGGCGATGAACCTGGCCTACCGCGACCGCAACCGCTGGCTGGGGGATCCAGACCAGGTGGCGATCCCGGTCCAGGGCCTGTTGGCTCGCACCTATGCGAACCAGTTGCGCCAATCGATCAGTGCGGCCCGCCACCGCCCCGCCGCGGAGCTGGAAGCGTCCAACGTGGCCCTGCCGGAGGGCACCAACACCACCCATGTATCGGTGGTGGATCGTCAGGGCGGGATGGTGGCCACCACCACCACGCTCAACTTCGCCTACGGCAACGGGGTGAGCGTGCCTGGTGCGGGCTTTCTGCTCAACAACGAAATGGTCGACTTCTCAGCACAGCCGGGTTCGGCCAATGCCTATGGCTTGGTGCAGGGCACGGTCAATGCCATTGCCCCCGGGCGCCGGCCCCTCAGTTCGATGACCCCCACCCTGGTGTTCCGCGCCGATGGCAGCCCCTGGTTTGCCACGGGGAGCCCCGGGGGAAGCCG
>CANHGA010000064.1 GCA_947460085.1 Synechococcaceae cyanobacterium | reverse complement strand
TCGAGTTGGGGCAGGGCTAGACGGGCGAAATCAGCAGGGAGTTCCTCGGTTCCGATCTCCAAAAGAAAGGTCGACAAGGGAACAGCCACATCTGCAACTCACTGTATTGACCTGCCCTCTTCGCTACGGTCGATGCCAATCGTTCGCTTTGGGGACCTGTGGGCACGGGGCACACCTCTACAACCATTGGGCAACTCCAAGCAGACCAGGGAGCTTCGAGTGCTCCCACGAAGTTTGAACAGCTCAAGGCAAGCAGCGGCCATCTCAAGGAACCACTGCTGAGTGAGTTGGCGAACGCCAACCCCAATTTCACGGAAGGGGCCGTTCAAATTCTCAAATTCCACGGCAGCTACCAGCAGGACAACCGCGATAACCGCCGCAAGGGTGAGGAGAAGGATTGGCAAATGATGTTGCGGCTGCGCAGCCCCGGTGGCCGCATCCCAGCACCCCTGTATCTGGCGATTGATGAGCTCGCCAACCGGCTGGGCAATGGCACCATGCGCGCCACCACGCGCCAGGCCTTCCAGATCCACGGCATCGCCAAGGCCGACCTCAAGGAGGTGATCGGCACCATCGTGCGCAACCTGGGATCAACCCTTGCTGCCTGTGGCGACATCAACCGCAACGTGATGGCTCCTGCAGCCCCATTCGAGGACCGTGGCTATCCGGCGGCCCGCGACTTGGCTGACCAGATCGCCGATCTCTTGACCCCCCAGGCCGCCGAAGGCTTTTACCTGGATCTCTGGGTTGATGGCGAACTCAGCTACCGAATCAAACCGAGTGCCTCGGTTCAAAAGGTGAAGGAGCGCCAACAGGAGGGCGGCGTCTTCAGTGGTGACCGCGAGGAGCCCCTTTATGGCAACACCTACCTCCCCCGCAAATTCAAGGTGGCCGTCACGGTGCCCGGCGATAACGCCGTGGACCTGCTGACCCAGGACATCGGGCTGGTGTTGTTCTGCGATCCCCAGGGCAGGCCCATGGGCTGCAATGTGTACGTGGGGGGCGGCATGGGCCGCACCCACAACAAGGAAGAAACCTTTGCCCGCACCGCCGATCCCCTCGGCTATGTGGCCTATGGGCACGTGCTCGATTTGGTGCAATCCATTCTCGCCCTGCAGAGGGATTTCGGCGACCGCCAGCAGCGTCGCCATGCCCGGATGAAATACCTGATCCATGACCGGGGGGTGGCCTGGTTCAAAGCGGAATTGCAAGCCAACTATTTCGCCCATCCCATCAAGGGCCTGCGCCAGGAACCCAAGGCAAAGCTCGAGGACTACCTGGGTTGGCATCGCCAGAACCAGAAGCTGTGGTTTGTGGGCCTCCCCGTGTTGTGCGGCCGTCTCTCGGGAGAGCTCAAAACGGGGCTCCGCCACCTCGTGGACACCTACAAATTGGAGGTGCGGCTCACCCCAAACCAGGATCTGCTGCTCTGCAATATCGGAACGGCCCAACGGGCCACCATTCGCGAGGCCCTCGGCCGGTTGGGCTTGGCAACGCCCGAAGCACCGTCCCTGCTCACCCGCCACGGCATCGCCTGTCCGGCCCTGCCCCTGTGTGGGCTTGCCGTGACCGAAGCAGAACGGATTTTCCCCGACGTGCTCGAGCGTCTCGAGAACCAATTCCAGGAACTCGGCATCACCAAACCAGTGCTGGTGAGGATGACGGGCTGCCCCAATGGTTGTGCCCGCCCGTATATGGCGGAGATTGGTTTGGTGGGAAGTGGCGTGGATCAATACCAGCTCTGGCTTGGGGGCACACCCCAACTCAGCCAACTCGCCGAGACCTATCTCGAGAAGATGCCCTTGGCTGACCTTGAAACCACCCTCGAGCCCCTACTGAAGGCCTGGCAAGAGGCGGGGGGCCGGCGCAGTTTTGGTGACTTTGTGGCCAAGACCGGCCGCCCAGGCGTTGAGGCGCTCCTGGCTCAATCAGGGGCCCGTCCGTAGCAGGCTTGGGCAGCGCCTGTGCGCCAGGCCCAGAGTTGATCTCCCCAGCTGAAGTGCCACCACTCGTTGGGGTGCTGGGCAAAGCCAGCTGCTTGCATCGCCTGCGTTAACGCCAGGCGGCGCCGGTGCCACAGGGCCTCCTGGCTATGGGGCCCCTGCTCGGCCATGGCGGCGTAGTGGAGCGGCTCGGAGATCGCTCCGATGGCATCGATGGCGCCACCCATGGCCAGCTCCAGGCCCTGGGCGTCAGCCAAGGTGAGATCGACGGCGCCACCGGTGCTATGGGGCGGTGGGGTGTCGGCGCTCTCGCTCGGAGGGGCCCAAAAACGGCCCACGTCCCAGGTGGCCTGCCGCCGCCCTGGGGTGTCGAGGCTTGGGTCCACCCCGCGCCTTTGGCATTCCTCCCGGATGGCATGGTTCACCATGAAGGCCTGGACGGCCACGGGGCGCCAGGCATCGAACACAGCAAAACGCCATTGGACTTGGTGCCGCTGCAGGATCACCTGGGCCTGGAGCAGGCGATCCACGACCCCCTGGCGTAGGCGAAAGGGAGAGAGGCCAGCCCCATAGGGGGCACCCAGGGATGCATAGGGGTGGGGCTCCAGGCACTGAAGTTCAACTGGCAAAGCCACCAGCGCTTCATGGTTCTCCTGAATCGGGACAGAACTCCAAGGACGCATGGGCTAATTGAGGCGAGATGCCAGGTCCAATTGACGCCGCCGTTGGTCGGCAAGGGCTTCAGCCAGGCCCTGATGGAGCGCCAAATCGGGATCCTTGGCCGTGATCGATTGGGCCACCTGGCGCGCCTGCTCCAGCACCTCACCGTCATCGGTGAGGCTGGCGAGCGCTAGATCGGGGAGCCCCGATTGGCGGGTGCCCAAGACCTGGCCTGGCCCCCGGAGCCGCAAATCCATTTCGGCAATTTCAAAGCCATCACCGGAGCGCACCAACACCTCAAGCCGCTGTTTGGCCTGCACGTTGTTGCTGTCGTTGATGAGTAAGCAGTAGGAGGCCGCCGCCCCCCGACCGACCCGGCCCCGCAGTTGGTGGAGTTGGGCCAGGCCAAAACGCTCGGCATGGTCGATCACCATCACACTCGCCTCGGGCACATCCACACCCACCTCCACCACCGTGGTGCTCACAAGCACCTGGGTCAAACCATCGGCAAAAGCCCGAATGGCGGCCTGCTTGCTGGCGCTGTTGAGTTTGCCGTGGAGCAAGCCCACCTGCAGATCGGGGAACACCTCCTCTTCAAGCTCCCGGTGCACCTCGATGGCCGAGCGCAAATCAAGCTTTTCGGATTCCTCCACCAGGGGCAGCACCACGTAGGCCCGTTGGCCGATGGCCACCTGGTCGCGGATCAGTTCGTAGGCCTTGCTGCGTTGCCCCCCCTTGAGCAGGCTGGTTTGGATGGGTTGGCGCCCGGGCGGTAGTTCATCGATTTGGCTGACGTCCAGGTCGCCATGGAGCGAAAGGGCGAGGGTGCGGGGAATCGGGGTGGCGGTCATGGTCAGCAGGTGGGGCTGGAGGCCCTTGGCAAGTAGGCGGTTGCGCTGGCGCACCCCAAAGCGGTGTTGTTCATCAACCACCACCAACCCCAGGCGATCGAACTGGACCGGATCTTCCAGGAGAGCGTGGGTGCCAACCAAAAGCTGCACCTGACCGTTCACCAAATCCCGAAGCAGCTCGCGCCGCCGCTGGGCAGGCGTTGAACCGGTGAGCAGGGCCGAGGTGATGTGCAGCTGGGGCAACCATTCAGCCAACTTGCGGTAGTGCTGCTCGGCCAAGACTTCCGTAGGCGCCATCAGAGCACCCTGGCAACCCGCCTCAATGGCGGTGAGAAGGGAGGCAAGGGCCACCACCGTTTTGCCGCTGCCCACATCCCCCTGCACCAGGCGGGCCATGGGTTGGGGCCGGGCCAGGTCGACACGGATTTCAGCGAAAACCCGTTGCTGGGCACCGGTCAGGGGGAAGGGAAGCAGCTCAAGGAATCGCTGCACCAGGTCGTCGCGACCGGCCGCGAGCACCAGGGGCGGGGCCGGCCTTTGGCTCAGTTGGCGTCGACGCTGCAACAGGCCGAGCTGTAGCAACAGGAATTCATCGAACACCAGGCGATGGCGGCTCGCCTGCAGCTCCTGCTGATTGCCGGGCTGGTGGATCTGCAGCAGGGCCTGGGGCCTGGTAATGAGGTTTTCGCTATGGCGAAGCGCCTCGGGCAAGGGATCCCCCCAGCGGCCCACCTCGGGTAACACCGCGGCCAGGGCCTGGCGAAGCCGCTCGGACCCCAGACCCTCCGTGAGCCCATACACCGGAATTAGCCGGCCAATGCTCTCGGAGCGAACCTGGGCATGGGAATGGTCGAGCACCTCCATCAGGGGGTCCTGGAAGGCAGGGCCGTAGGGGGTTTCCTTCACAAGCCCGCTGACAGCCACGGTGGCGCCCGGTGGGAAGTGGGCCTGTTGCCCCTTCAGCCAGCCGGGCGTCGCAAAGCGCTTGCCGGCAAAAAAGCGACTCACCCGGATCTTGCCGGTGATGTCGGCAAGGTGCAGTTCGAGAATCGAGAGGTTGGGATTGCGGGGGCTGGTGAAGGCGTTGCTGCGCCGAACCGTGGCCACGATCGTGGCGGTGCGGCCTGGTTCGAGCCCGCTGATGCGCACCAAATTGGCGTAATCGAGGTAATCACGGGGGTAGTAGTGCACCAGATCGCGCAGCACGAACAGCCCCAGCTGCGCCAATCGGGTGGCCGTTTTCGGCCCCACACCCTTGATATCTGAGAGCGGCGTATCCGGATCCCAATGGCCGGAAGAAGCCCCTGGGCCAGACCCTGACGCAGCTAGAGGCCCAGGGGAGGAGCTGGCCCCAACCTTGAGGCGGGGAGGGCCCACGGGGATGGTCGGTTGGTGGGCCTGGCGAAGCTGGTGCAGCCGCTCGCGGCACTGGCGCACCAGGTTTTGGCGGCGGGCCAGGCTGAGCTCCCCATAGGACGCCAGCGCCTTGGCCAGATCCTCCAGTCCTTGCCTTTGGGGCTCGGTGATGCCGCCTATCGGCTCGGCGAGGGTGCGGGCCACAAAGCCGCTGAAGCGTTCCTGGCGTCCCTTGAGATCCCCAAACCCTCGCTCAGCCTCCAACTGCAACGCCTGCTGGAGGGGCTTCAGCCAGGCCTGAAGGGCCTCTGGGGTCAGGGCGTTTTGGGTTTTGAGGTTTTGGGTGCTGTTTGCGCTGTGGTGATGTCCTGCAGCCACAGCTGTTCCGCCTCAAGCGACTGAAGCCGCCGCTCAAGGCGACGATAGCGCTGCGCCATTCTGCGCAACTCCTGGCGATGCTGCTGAACCCGCGAGCGACAGGTGCGCAATTTGGGTTGCTCCAGTTCCAAATCACTCAACCGCAACAGGACAGCGCCGGCCTCCAGCGCGGCAGGCCCATCGGGGGAACCAAAGGGCAAGGGCACCCTCAACACGTTGGCCGGTGCCGATAGGGGCTCCAACTGACCTTTCAGGGCAGCATCCAACAAACTCACCGGCAGCAGGCTGCGGCTTACCCCCTGGCGCAGCAACTCCACATTCAAGGCGTGGGAGAGATTGCGCAGCCGTTGGCCAACCGCCCGCTCAAAGCCATCGAGCCAGAGCAGCAAGGCCACCGGGTTCCTTGGCAGGTGGGCTTGATCCCAGGGCGCTAATGGCCTTGTTTCGGCCTCTCCATCGCCACTGGCCCCGTCGCTGTCATCGTCGGCGTCATCGTCGGCGTCATCCTCAATTCCATCGCTGGTGTCATCACCACGTCCAGCACCTTCAATGTCCCTGCCCTGCAGGGAAGACGAAAGGACCTCTCCGAAAGCGGCCACCATCGCTTCGACGGCTTGGAGATGCTCCGCCTCATCCATGTCGGATGGGAGCTCAAAACCGGAATCGTCCTCCTGGCTGGAGCCCTGGGATTCCCGATCCCCAAACGGCAAGCCGCCGTCATCCATCGGCAGTAGCCCAGAGATGGAACGGGATTCAAACAATTCCGGGGCCAAGGGCAAGGCCAGGCCGAGGTTGATCGAGCCTTCCGGGTTGGGGGGCGCTGGGGCGTCCCCATCCCTGGAAGCCCTGGCCTCCAGGGCAGCGATCAGCCGCTCTTGGTTCGACCGCTTGCTGTTGCGGCGCTTGCGCTCGAGCTGGCCTGCCAGATGGGCCACCTGTTCCACCGTGAGCAAGCTGGTGGTTCGGGCCACCAAGCTGACCATGCGTTGGTGCAGGTGTTGGCGTTGACGGCTTGGGAGCTCTTGATAGCGACTGGGCTCAACCTGGGTGGCCAAATGGAAACAGGCTTGCTGAACGGCAGTCAACAAGCCCGAGCGGAGCACCTGCAAATACAGGGCTAAATGGCGATACAGATCTGGATTGGAAACGGCCAGTTGCCCTTGGTGATGGGCAAGCTGGCGTTTGACATCATCACGTAGATCCACGTGAACATCCGCAGCGCTGGAGCAAGACAAGCCTGATCGGCTTCAAGCTGCGCCGCCCATGGCAGCCACTTCGGCGGCGAAATCAGCCTTCTCAACTTCAATGCCTTCGCCAAGGGTGAAGCGGGTGAAACGGCGCACCTGGATGTTTTCCCCAGCCTTGCCAGCCACCAGCTTCACCAGCTCAGCCACGGTCATCGAGCTGTCTTTGATGAAGGGCTGATCGAGGAGAGCCAACTCCTTGAGGCGCTTGCCAATGCGACCTTCCACGATCTTTTCCTTCATCTGATCGGGCTTACCAGCAAGGTCGTCCCGCCCCATTTCAATCTGCTTTTCGTGTTCGGCGATATCGGCAGGAATCTGATCGACGGAGACGTACTCAACGCTGGGACACGCAGCGATCTGCATGGCCACGTTGCGCAGAAGCTCTTGGAACGCTTCACCGCGGGCAACGAAATCGGTTTCGCAGTTGACTTCGACCAGCACGCCAACGCGGGCGCCGGTGTGGATATAGCTACCGATGGAGCCTTCTGCAGCGATACGGCCAGATTTCTTCTCGGCGGTGGCAATGCCCTTCTGGCGTAACCACTCCGATGCCTTATTGGTATCACCGCCGCTCTCAACGAGGGCCTTTTTGCAATCCATCATTCCTGCGCCTGTCTTATCACGCAGTTCCTTGACAAGCTTTGCGGAAATGTCAGCCATGGTCTTAGGGAGGGGTTAAAAACGAAGAAATCCCATGCTGGCCAAGGAAGGCTTTATCAGCAACAGGGAAATGGGGATGGGGAAGTAGCTAGGAAAGTCGCCAGCCCGTTGGCTAGGCCAAAGAAGTGGCCAAGCCGAAGAGGTGGCGAGGCAAAAGAGGTGGCAAGGCCGAAGAATCCCCTGGAGAGGGTTCTTCGGCACTCTGAACGATGGACGCAATGATCAGGCGTCGTCTTCGCGACCTTGGTCGTTGGCACCATGGCGACCTTCGTTGATCGCATCGGCCAGACGGCCCAGCACCAATTGCACCGAACGCACGGCGTCGTCGTTGCAGGGAATGGGAACGTCGCAGAGGTCGGGGTCGCAGTTGGTGTCGAGCATGGACACCAAGGGGATATCAAGCTTGCGCGCTTCGAGCACGGCGTTCGTTTCCCGGCGCTGGTCGACCAGAACGACCACATCGGGCAGGCGGCGCATGTTCTTGAGACCACCCAGATACTTCTGGAGGCGATCCAGCTCCCGGCGCAGAACCGCAGCTTCCTTCTTGGGACGCATGGCAATGGCACCTGAGCTTTCCATGCGCTCCAGGTCCTTGAGGCGGTCGATCCGGGCACGCATCGTGGTCCAGTTGGTGAGCATGCCGCCCAACCAACGCTGGTTCACGTAGGCAGCACCGCAACGGGTTGCTTCCTGGGCAATCACCTCAGAAGCTTGCTTTTTCGTGCCCACAAAGAGGAAACGCTTGCCGCTGCGGGCTGCACTGCGCGTCCACTTGTAAGCGTTGTTCATGCAGACCGCGGTCTGCACCAGATCGATGATGTGGACACCGTTGCGCGCGCAATAGATGTAGCGCGACATTTTCGGGTTCCAACGGCGGGTTTGGTGCCCAAAGTGGGCGCCCGCCTCCATCATTTCCGCGAGGGTTACAACAGCCATTTGTTTTTAGGGTTTCGGGTTTGCCTCCACCTGCCAGGGACTGAACGGGCCAGAGGACCGATCAAGTCACCCGAAACACGCAGGTGTGCGGTGTGTAGGGACCCTGTCAAATTACCAAACCGCGGATCTGGCCTCTTGGTAGAGGGCCCGCACTCCGATGCGGTTGAGGGGCAAGCGCAACAGCTCCATCGCCCAGGAGCTGTGGCCGCGGCGAATCAACCAAGCCAACACCGGCTTAAGACTGCGTTCATTAAGCAGGCCCCCCAGGGTGAGCAGTTCCCAGAGCAGCCAGTGGAGGCGGGTGTACTGGACGATGAAGCGCACGCGCCGGGTGGGGTGCTTCCGGAAAAACACCAGGCCCATCTTGGCCCGCTCCTGCTCAACCCGAATCAAGGCCGGGATCTGGTCGAGGCTGAGCGCGGGATGCCAGTGGTAGCCAACGGCTTCGGGGCAGCGCACGAGCTCAACCCCCTGGAGCCGCAGGCGCTCACCGAGTTCCAGATCTTCCCAGCCGTAGAGATGGAAACGGGTGTCAAACAGACCCGCCGCTACGAGCAGGTCGCGGTCGATCGCCACATTGCCGGTGGCGAAGTAGGCCCAGGAGAGGTCGCGGAGCTTGTGGGGTTCGCTGGTGGGGTCTGAAAAATTGGCCGTATTAATCACCGCCCCGTAGGTGAAGCAACGGCGATGGCCAGCCCGCTGCCACTGGCGCTCCAGGGCCTTGGCATGGCAACTCAAGAAGGTGGGGGTCACCACCAGATCGCTGTCGATGAAGACGATCACCTCCCCCCGGGCATTCTCCACGCCGCGATTGCGCCCCTGGGCCGGGCCCCCATGGCTTTGCTGAATCAACCTCACATGGGGCAACGCAGCGGCCTGGGCCGTCAGCCAGGCCACGGTCTCATCGGTGGAGCCGTCGTCCACCAGCACCACTTCAAAGCCCGTGAGCGGAGCTTCAAGGCGCTGGGCTTCAAGGGCCCGCAGACACGTCTGCAGGATGGGCAGCCGGTTGTAGGTGGGGATAACAACGCTGATGAACATGGCTGTTGCGAATCAGACGGTGCAAGGCAGGCAGCTGGGGCAGAAAAAAAGGGATCCCAAGGGATCCCCAACGCAACACAAAACCAAGGCAGGGGGGCCTAAGGCCCTGATCAGTCGGCTGCACCGCCGTTTTTGGCCGTACCGGTGACGCCATTGCCGGCACCTTCACCCCGACCATCGTTGCGGAGCTTGCGCTTCTTGAACTTGCGGGCGTAGGCGCGGTTGCGCTCTTGCTTTTCCTTCTTGAGATTCCTGCGCTTAGCCATGCGAGCGGCGTTAAGGGAGAGATGCGAAACACCACCCTAACCAACGGTGGTCTGCCCAGTGGTTAGGGGCCCCTAAACGGTCTTTGCGAACAGACGGCCATCCTCCATTTGCAGCAGACGATCGGCGACATCGAGGATGCGGGGATCGTGGGTCACCATCAAGACGCCGCAGCCCCGGTCAGTCGCCAAGCCCTTCAACAATTCGACCACCTCCCGACCCGTCTGGCTGTCCAAGGAGGCTGTG
>CANHGA010000063.1 GCA_947460085.1 Synechococcaceae cyanobacterium | reverse complement strand
CGATTGTGAGGGGGTCGCTTCAAGGCGAGGAGATTGCCGCAAGCCATTCCTGCAAACCCTTGGGGCACTGCTAAGACAGGGCAGATCAAGCCCGTCCTGGCATGGCCAAGCCCCTTCCCCTCCCCTTGGCTGCCCTGCTGGCAGGAAGTCTCACGCTGGCGGGCTGCCAGGGCCGCAAACCCGGCGACCTGCAGCAACTGCAACAGCGCCAAGAGCAATTGCAGCTGCAAATCCAGCAACTGGAGCAGCGGCTCAACGCAGCCACCCCGCGGGATGGCTCCGATCGCCAAGGCAAGCCTCCGGCCGGCCCTGTGAAATCGATCACCTTCCGAAGCGGTAGTGGCGACGACCGCCTGCGGATCTATTGGGCTGATGGCAGCACCAGCGACCTGCCCTGCACCAAGGAACAAACCACGACTGTTTGCGGTTAGCGCCCTGGGCTGGGGCGCTCCAAAGCCCGGGCTAGGGCGGCCAGCTCTTCGCCCCAGGAGGCCTCGAGGGGCCAACCCTCCCTGCGGGTGAGGCTCAGGGCAATGCCCTTTTCCCCATAGGCCGCTTCATTGATGAACACCGGCCACACCACCTCGTGCTCCAGCCCCGCAGGGGGCCCATAGGCCAGGGTTTGGCCGCCGGCATCGATAAACAGCGCATCGCCAGGACCCATGGGCTGCCAATCCCGGCCCTGGCGCTGGGGGTGGATACAGCCCGCCGGAGATCCGTCGCCATGGCGGGGCAGATCCACGCTGGCCAAATGGCGGTGCACCACCAGCTGGTTGGGTAAACGCAATACCCCGTCGGCCGCATCGGCCAACACCGCTAGGGCGGCCTCAACGGCCAGTTGACTTTGGCGACAAATCTGGCTTTGGAGCACCCCTTGGGGGACGGGCCCCACCTCAATCACCAGGCCGCAGGGCCAGCGTTCCACCAAGAAACCGGTTTGGGCCCCATCGGCCTCATGCAAATAGATGGGCAGGCCCAGTTGCGCTTGGATGCCAGCCGCCAAAGCCAAATCAGCCGCTCTGCGGCCGTACACCACCAGGCAATTGCCCATGCTGCTGGTGGTGCTGTGCAGATCCAGAACCACGCTGCAAGGCTCCAGCCCGGCAGGACCAAACTGATCCACCAGCTCTCTGGCCCGCACCAGCTCGGCCTGGCCGGAGCTGGCCCCATCCCTTAGGGCGGGGTCAAAGCTGCGGTTGAGATCCCGCTCCAGATAGCGGCGGTTGACGGCATGGGCCCCGGGATTGCCCAACACCAAGGCCAACCCCAGGCCCTGGCTCGCCAGATCCTGGGGTCGGGAGCGCCAAAACTCCAGCAACCAAGGGGCATTGCGCTCATTGCCGTGGGTTCCCCCCACCACCATCACCTTGGGAGCGATTGGAGGGGGAGCGAATTGAGCTGCCATCGCACCAGGTGCCTGCACTGGAAATCAGGGCCAGCCTGACGCAGATTCAGACCCTCGCCTGCCCCTTCCCATGGCCCCTCCTGCTGCTTTGGTGCGCACGGCCCGCTGCCTCTGGCAGTGGGAGTGGCAGCAATTGATGGGTGGACTCGGCCCCGCAGACCAAGACGGCAACTACCGCAGGCCCCCAGGAGCCTTCCTGGAACTACCCCCACTGCCGGGCGATGCCAGCGAGCTCGGCTCCCACGTGTTGATCGTGGGTCGCAGTTGCCCCTGGGCCCACCGGGCCTGGTTGGTGTGGAGCCTGCGCCAATTGGGAACCAGCATCGAGCTGGAAATCGTGGAGCCCGATCCGGCCGAGGGCCGCTGGCGGTTTACCCGTCCGTTTGAGGGCTGTCAGACCCTGGCCGAGCTCTACCAGCGCTGTGGGGCCAAAAGGGGCACCAGGGCCACGGTGCCGGCGCTCTATTCCCGCCGCCGGGGGCAGATCTGCGTGGGCGAAAGCGCCCGGCTGATTGAACTGCTCAACCACTGGCCCTCGCCCAGCGGGCCCGACCTCGACCCGCCCGGCCAGCAGGAGCGCACCGGCAGCTGGCGGGAGCAGCTGCAGCACGCCGTCAACGACGGGGTGTATCGCTGCGGCTTTGCCCGCAACCAGGCCGCCTACGACCGGGCCGAAACCAGCCTGTTTGAGGTCCTTGGCTCCGCCAATACCGCCCTAGGAAGCGGGAACCCATGGCTCAGCGGCTCCGACCTGAGCCTGGCCGACGTGGTGCTGTTTCCCACCTTGATCCGCATGGAGCTGGTGTATGCGCCCCTGTTTGGCTGCAGCCGCCTACCCCTCTGGCAATTGCCTGATCTGTGGGCCTGGCGCTCCCGGTTTTATGCCCTCCCTGGGGTGGCTGACACCTGCTGCGATCAGGCCTGGCGCCAGGACTACTTCGGGGCCCTGTTCCCTCTGAACCCTTCGGGCATTGTTCCGGCGGGCCCACCGCTCGCCACACTGGTGGTTAAGGCTCCAGCGGCCTAAGCGATCCAGGGGGGTGATCCAATGAGCGATGGTGATCGAGTGAGCGATTCCCTGATGGACGACCCCGTCTACGAAGGGGTCTATGGCCCCTTTCGCATCGAGGCCCAAGACCGGCGGGAGGTCCTCGGCTACCGGCTGGCCCTCACCGCCGTTGCCCTCGGCCAACTGGGACTCCTGCTCCAGCTCCTGAGCCTTGGGCCCAGCGACCTCTGGCCCTGGCTGATCGTGATGGCCCTGGGCCTGGGCCTGGCCCTGCGCTGGATTCACATCTATCTCAAACCGTTGCACCAGGCCCTGCAGTTGTTTTGGCTGGTGGGCTGCCTGGGTTGGCTGGTCTTGGCCTGGCAGGCTGGCCCAGACGCCATGCTGCCGGCCATGGCGGACCAGCGGCTGTGGGTGCTGGCGATTGGACCCTTCTTTGCAGCCCTTGCGGGGATTGGGTTCAAGGAGTTTTTCTGTTTTCGCCGGGCTGAGGCGATCGGGATCACCCTGCTGCTCCCAATTGCCCTGTTGGGCTATTGGCTAGGGCTGCTGAGCCCCGTTCTGTGCCTGCAAATCCTTGGTTTTGAAACGGCCCTCATGCTGGTGTTATGTCTGCGCAAGTTCCCCATGCCAGCAGCGGCTGATGTGGGCGACAAGAGCGTTTTTGCCCACCTCAAGGCCCAACAGGAGGCCACCCATTGAGTTTGATCAGCCTGGTTGGTGCGGGCAAGGACTTCGGCATCCGCACCCTGTTTGCTGACCTCACCCTGCACATCGGCGAGGGGGATCGGCTCGGCCTGATCGGCGCCAATGGGGCGGGTAAATCGACCCTGCTCAAGGTGCTGGCAGGGGTAGAGCCCCTGGGGGAAGGTTCCCGCCGCTGTGCGCCGCGAACCCGGGTGGTGCTAGTGGACCAGGAACCCGAGTTGGATGAAGAGCGCACCGTGCTCGAGGAGGTGTTCGCCGGCAGCGGCGAAAAAATGACGCTGATGCGCCAGTACCTGGGGCTCAGCCAAGCCGTGGCCGATGCCCCCGACAATTCCACCCTCCTGGCCCAGCTCGGCGATCTGCAGGGCCGCATGGACGCCCTGAATGCCTGGGATCTCGAGCACCAGTGCCAGGAAGTGCTGGAGCGGCTTGGCATCAGCGATGGCCAGCGGCGGGTGGGCGACCTCTCCGGGGGCTATCGCAAGCGGGTGGCCCTGGCCGCTGCCCTGGTGGCCGATCCCGACGTGTTGCTGCTGGATGAACCCACCAACCACCTCGATGCCCATGGGGTCGAGTGGCTACAGAGCTTTCTGGAGCGTTTTCGCGGGGCCCTGGTGCTTGTCACCCACGATCGCTATTTTCTCGATCGGGTCACCCGGCGGATCGTGGAGGTGGATCGGGGCGAAGCCCGCCATTACGAGGGCAACTACGCCACCTATCTCGGCCACAAAGCCGAAGAAGAGGCCTCCGCCGCGGCCTCAGCCGCCAAGTTCAAGGGCACCCTGCGACGGGAACTGGAATGGCTGAAAAAGGGTCCTAAGGCCAGGAGCACCAAGCAAAAAGCCCGCATCCAGCGGATTGAGGCGATGCAAGAGGCCCCCCTGCGCCAAGCCAAGGGTCAGGTCAGCCTGGCCACGGCCAGCCGCCGCCTGGGGAAACGCGCCATCACGGCCGAAGAGCTCTGCGTCACCGTTGGCGAGGGCGAGGAGCAAAAAACCTTGCTGCGCCAGTTCAGTTACGACTTCAGCCCCGAAGATCGCATCGGCATCATTGGCCCCAATGGGGCGGGCAAATCGAGCCTGCTGGAGGTGATCGCCGGCCGCCGACAGCCCACCAGCGGCAGCCTGGAGCTTGGTTCCACCGTGAAACTGGCCTACTTCGACCAACACAGCGATGTGTTGCTCAAGCCCGAGCGCAAGGTGATCGACGTGGTCACCGATGCCGCCAGCCGCGTGACGGTGGACGGGGTGGAACTCAACGCCTCCCAGCTGCTCGAGCGCTTCCTCTTCCCGCCGGCCCAACAACACCAGCCCGTGGGCAAGCTCTCCGGCGGTGAGCGGCGGCGCCTGCATTTGTGCCGGCTCCTGATCGAAGCGCCCAACGTGTTGTTGCTCGATGAACCCACCAACGACCTCGACGTCAACACCCTGAGCGTGCTCGAGGACTTCCTCGAAGATTTTCGCGGTTGCGTGGTGGTGGTCTCCCACGACCGCTACTTCCTGGATCGCACCGTGGATCGGCTGTTCAGCTTCGAGGCTGGAACCCTCCAACGCTTTGAAGGCAACTACAGCGCCTACCTCGAAGCCAACGCGAGCAAACAGGCAGCTGGGAGCAAGCAGGCCCCAGCCGCTCCCAACCCAACCAAAACCAGCACAACCGGCTCCACCAACACCCCACCAAGCCCAACCACCCACAAACCCGCCAACCAGAAACCGGCCCAACCCAGGCGCCGGAGCTTCAAGGAAAGCCGGGAGCTGGAAAGCCTCGAGACCAACCTGCCGGCATGGGAGGCCCGCCGCACGGCGTTGCAGCAGGAGCTGGGCAGCGGGGGCAGTGATTACACCGCCCTGGAAGGCCTAACCGCTGAACTGGCCGGCCTCAGTGCCCAAATCGATGCGGGCGAGGAGCGTTGGCTGGCGCTCAGCGAACTCGCCAGTTGAACGGGCCCGATGGAGTGCTCCCAGGTCAGCGGCAGAGGACACAAAGCCCCATGGGCCGCCAGGACCCGTATGGTGGGCCGCGATGAGCTCCGGTCTTAGCCAACCGGTAACCGAATGAACAACATCGACGAGCACATCCAGAAGGACCAATCCGAAATCGAGGCGGCCCGGGCCGCTGGCGATATGGCAAAGGTTCGCCACCTGGAAGAAGAGCTCCAAGGGCTCAAGGAATACAAGGAGCACCATCCCGAGGACAGCCACGACCCCTCACCCCTCGAGGTCTACTGCGACCTCAACCCTGAAGCCCCCGAGTGCCGCGTCTACGACGACTAAGCCCCCTGGGGCTTAGAGATCGGGGATCCCCAGTTGGAGCCACACCGCATCCAGCAGCCCTTTGAGGTTTTGGGAAGCGGCTGCTGAAATCGCATGGACGGGCAGGCCCACGTGGTCCTGCACCTGGTTGCGCAACTCCGCCAACTCCTCAGGATCGAGCAATTCGATCTTGTTGAGGGCGACCAGTCGGGGACGGGCATTGAGGCCATGGCCATAGGCAGCCAGTTCCCGTTCCACCACCTTCAAATCCTCGAGCACCTCGGGGCTACTGGCATCGATCAGGTGGATCAACAGCCTGGTGCGCTCGATGTGGCGCAGAAAATCGTGCCCCAACCCTGCCCCCTGGGCAGCTCCAGCAATCAGGCCCGGAATGTCGGCAAACACCGTGCCATCACCACTGGGCCTACGCACCACGCCCAGGTTGGGAACCAAGGTGGTGAAGGGGTAATCGGCAATTTTGGGGCGTGCGGCAGACAGCACCGAAATCAGGGTGCTCTTCCCGGCGTTGGGCAAGCCGATGATCCCCACTTCAGCCAGCAGCTTCAGTTCCAACTGGAGCATCCACTGTTCGCCCTCCTTGCCCTCGGTGAACTTTTCCGGCGCCCGGTTGCGGTTGCTGAGGTAGTGGGCATTGCCGAGGCCACCGCGGCCCCCCGCTGCCACCAACAACGTATCCCCCTGGTTGGTGAGGTCGCCCAGCAGGATGCCCGTACGGGTATCCCGGACCTCCGTGCCACAGGGCACCTTGATCACGAGGTGGTCGCCACTGGCTCCGGTGCAGCGGTTCGGACCGCCCCGGCGGCCATCAATGGCCTCGAAGATCCGCTTGTACTTGAAGTCCAGCAGGGTTTGGAGGTTGCTGTCAGCCAGTAGGAGCACGTCGGCTCCCCGGCCGCCATCCCCGCCGGATGGGCCGCCCGCTGGCACGTATTTCTCGCGGCGAAAAGCCACGATTCCATCCCCGCCGCGGCCAGCCTTGACGGCAATCCTGGCCTGATCAATGAATTGCATTACGGACAAACCTAGGATTGCGGCCACCTAGAGCCCTCTTGGGAGCCCGTTTGGCCGAGGTTCGATTCCAGCAGGTCAGCAAGACCTTCCCGTCCCGCCGGCCCCAGGGGGCCCCGGTGCAGGTCCTGCAGCAGCTTGATCTGCAGGTTGCGGATGGGGAATTTCTGGTGCTGGTGGGCCCCTCCGGCTGCGGTAAAAGCACCCTGCTGCGACTCCTCGCAGGCCTCGACCAACCCAGCAGTGGCGAGATCTTTGTGGGCGATCGGCCCGTGAGCCGTCTGCGCCCCGCCCAACGGGATGTGGCGATGGTGTTCCAGAGCTACGCGCTCTATCCGCACCTGAGCGTGGCGGACAACATCGGCTTTGGATTGCGCCGCAGCCGCCCGCGCACCGCCCTCCAGCAGCTGCAAGACAGCCTGCACAACGCCACCCGGAGGCTGCCTGGGGTCCTCAGGGTGCCCTCCAAGCGCGAAGAGCAGATCGGCCGCCGCATTCAGGAGGTGGCCGCCACCCTGGAGCTGGAACCCCTGCTGGAGCGGCTACCCAAGGAGCTCTCCGGCGGCCAGAAGCAGCGCGTGGCCCTGGGCCGGGCCATTGCCCGCCAACCGGCGGTGTTTCTGATGGATGAGCCGCTCAGCAATCTGGATGCCAAGTTGCGCACCGGCACCCGGGCCCAAATCGTGGAGCTGCAACGGCGGCTTGGCACCACCACGCTCTACGTGACCCACGACCAGGTGGAGGCCATGACCATGGGCCACCGCATTGCCGTGCTCAATGGCGGCCGGCTGCAGCAGCTGGGCACCCCCCTGCAGCTCTATCAATGGCCCGCCAATCTGTTCGTGGCCCAATTCATCGGTAGCCCGCCCATGAACCTGCTGCCGGCCCAGGTGATCGGAGCCGGCCAACTGCAACTTGGCAGCAAAAAGTTCAGCGTTCCAGGCCCCCTGGCCGATGCCATGGCAAGCCGCACCGGCCAGGCCCTTACTGCCGGCCTGCGCCCCGAGCACCTGCGCCTTGCCCCAGCCACCAATCGCAACTTGAGCGCTGAGGTCAGCCATTGCGAAGCCCTGGGCAATGAACAGCTGGTCACCTGCAAACTGCTTGACGGCGGCCACCTGGTGCAGGTGCGGGTGGGGCCGGACGAACGCATGACTGCCGCATCAACGATTCACCTGGACATCGATCCCAGCGGCTGGCGGCTGTTCGATAGCGAAGGGGAAGCGTTGGCCTTGCCCCCAACCCCAAATCCCGAGCCGATGCTGCCCAGCCTGCATTAAGCGACCTGCCCTGGGCCGTGATGCCTATTGGACGTACACCACACTGCAGCCGCCGCCGCCATCCCCCTGGGCGGCATCGCTGACCCGCTCCACGTAGGGCACGCTCTCAAGCCACTGGCGCAGGCCCCGTTTGAGTTTGCCGGTGCCCACGCCGTGGATCACCCACACCGGACCATTGGCATTGCGCAGGTGCTCCTCCACCGCAGCCTCGGCTTCGTGCACCCGCAGGCCCCGCACATCCACGGTGTTGCGCTCAGTGCGCACATCCGGGCCGCGCCCGCCCAGGCCCCGCTTGCCCTGTACCTGAACCTGGACCTGCGGCTTGGGCTCCGGGGGCGCGGGCTTCTCGCCATGGAGCCCTTCAATGGCAGCCAGCTCCACGGTCATGCGCATCACGCCGCAACGCACGGTGAGCTCCTGGCCATCGGCGGCAATCGCCAAGACCTCCGCCGCCTTACCCAGGGCCAAAAGACGCACCCGATCGCCGATGGCCGGCATCCACCCCCGGTTTTCACGGCGCTCCGGGCTGGGGCGATGTTGCTGCTCCAGCCGTTTGAGCCGCTGGCCCGCCAAACGGGCGGTTTCACCCAAATCAATGCTGTTCTCACCCTGGCGCAGGCGGCGAATGATGCGGCGCACCTCCTGCTGACCCTTGCGGATCGACTGCTCCAACTGCTGACGCCGTTGCTCCTGCAATTCGGCGCTCTGCTCCTTTTGCTCCTGCCAGCGCAACAGCAACTCCTCGTGCAGGAGCTCCGTGCGGGCCAACAGGACGGCGGCTTCCTCGGCCGCCTCCTGTTGGCGCTGACGCTGGTCTTCGAGGCCAGCAATCACCTGGTTCACCTCCCCTTCCCCCAGGGGAGCCAGCTGGGCGGCGGCCTGGTGCAAAACCGCTTCGCTCAGCCCTAGCCGGCCCGCAATCGCCAGGGCATTGCTGCGGCCTGGAATCCCCCATTGCAGCTTGTAGGTGGGAGAGAGGGTCTCCACATCGAAGGCCACCGAAGCATTTTCAAAACGGGGATCGGCGTACTTGAGGGCCTTGAGCTCGCCGAAATGGGTGGTGGCGATCGTGAGCCGGGCCCGATCGGCCAGGTGTTTGAGCAAGGCCGTGGCCAGGGCCGAACCCTCCACCGGATCGGTGCCTGCCCCCACCTCATCGAGCAACACCAGGGATGCTCCAGGCCCGGGCACTCCGCCGAGATCCGCCAACCCGCCTGGCTCAGGCAAGGCCTCCAGGATGCGGGCGATGCGGCGAATGTGACCACTGAAGGTGGAGAGGTTTTGCTGCAGCGACTGCTCGTCGCCAATGTCGGCGAGCACCTGGGCGCACCAGGGCAGGCGCGGCGAGCCGGTGCAGGGAAGAAACAAGCCCGCTCGGGCCATCAGTGCCGCGAGCCCAACACTTTTCAGGCCCACGGTTTTACCGCCCGTATTCGGCCCCGTGATCGCCACCACCCGCAGGGATTCGCCCACGCTGATGGTGACCGGCACCACGGGATGGCCGCCCTCGCGCTTCCGCTGCCACAGCAGCAAGGGGTGGCGCAGATCCTTGAGCTCAAAGCCGGCGCTGGGCTCCTTGGACAGCTCCGGCCGCATCGCACCCAACCATTGGCCGTAGCGGGCCCGGGCCAGGGCGAAATCCAGGCGCACCAAAATCAACTGCAGCAGTTGAAGGGACTCCCCATCCGCCCCCACCAGGCCGCTCAGTTCGCGGAGCACCGCCAGCTCCAGGTCGCGCTCTTTGCCCTCCAGCTCGCGGATGCGATTGCCCAGGGCGATCACCGCCTGGGGCTCCACAAACACCGTGTTGCCGGAGGCCGAACTGTCGTGCACCAGGCCAGGCAGCTGGCTGGCGGCCCCCGCCCTCACCGCCAAGACGGGGCGTCCGTGGCGCTCCGAAACCACGCTGTCCTGCAGCAGGGCGCTGTAGCGACGCACCAGGTCTTGCAGCCGATCGCGCCGCTCCCGCCGCGCCT
>CANHGA010000062.1 GCA_947460085.1 Synechococcaceae cyanobacterium | reverse complement strand
GGAGGCCGATGACCTGATGGAGGCCCTCGAGGAGGGGCTGCGCAAACGCCGCCGGGGCGGGGAAGTGGTGCGGCTGGAAGTCGCCAACGAGATGCCCGAGGCGGTGATGCAGGTGCTGATGGAGGGCATGTCGGTGGAACCGGAAGACGTGTATCGCATCAATGGCCCCCTCGGTCTCGATGACCTGATGGAGTTGATGGCCTTACCTGTGCCCCACCTCAAGGCCAAGCCCCACAAGGGCCGCACCCCCCCCGCCCTAGCCCGCACCCAAAAAAGCAAGCTGGAAGATGGCTCCCTCAAAACTGAGGAATTCGAAAGCATCTTCTCGGTGATCCGCCGGGGCGACGTGCTCCTGCAGCACCCCTACGACCTCTTCTCCACCTCCGTTGAGGAATTCCTCAACCAAGCGGCCGATGACCCGGCGGTGCTCGCCATCAAGATGACGCTGTACCGCACCTCCAGCAATTCGCCGATCGTGGCGGCCCTGATTCGGGCGGCCGAAAACGGCAAACAGGTGATGGCCTTGGTGGAGCTCAAGGCCCGCTTTGATGAAGACAACAACATCCAGTGGGCCAAGCAACTGGAAAGTTCCGGCGTCCATGTGGTCTACGGCGTCCTGGGTCTGAAAACCCACACCAAGATCCTGTTGGTGGTCCGCAAGGAAAAGGAGCGTCTCAACAGCTACGTGCACATCGGCACTGGCAACTACAACTCCAAAACCTCAAGGCTCTACACCGACCTGGGCCTGCTGACCGCCAACCCCGACTTCGGAGCCGACCTGGTGGAGCTGTTCAATTACCTCACCGGCTTTTCGAAGCAACAGAGCTTCCGCAAATTGCTAGTGGCACCGGTCACCCTGCGCAGCCGCATGCAGGACCTCATCCGCCGGGAAATCGCCCATGCCCAGGCGGGCGAGGGGGGCCACATCCGGGCAAAAATGAATGCCCTCACCGACCCCAGCCTCATTGCCCTGCTCTACGAAGCCTCCCAGGCCGGCGTGCACATTGAACTGATCGTGCGGGGCATGTGCAGCCTGCGTCCGTGCGTCGAAGGCATTAGCGACCACATTCAAGTGGTGAGCGTGATTGGCCAGTTCCTCGAGCATTCCCGTCTGTTCTGGTTCGCCAATGGGGGCAACCCAGAGCTGTTCATCGGTAGCGCCGATTGGATGGCCCGCAACCTGGATCGACGCGTCGAAGCCGTCGCCCCAATCGATGAACCCCGGCTCAGAAGCCAACTGGAAGAGCTTCTCAGCCTCTATCTAAACGACAGCGGGGCCTGGCATATGGCCTCCGATGGAAGCTTCCACCAACAACAATTGGAAGGGGAAAACCAGCTCGTGCAACAGGCTCTGATCAAGCGATGGCGGGGCGGCCTAATGCCCCAAACCTGAAGACTGGGCCGAGGCCAACACTCAGCCAGCCAATCTGCGGCATCGGTTGACACCGTTAGCGATGCAGGAAGTCTTCCAATTCATAACCTTCCATTCCTAGGTGTAGTGCTACATTAAAGACAAATCAATTCGGAGCTAGGGTGTGGGGACGCCTTTGCATTCCGTTTCTGACCCTGGTTTACCCAAGGTCAAGAAACCGGAACCATCGTTGATGGCCCTTGATGGTCCTGCAAAACCATCAACCAAGCCTTCAGCCAAGCCAACAGGACCACGCCAGGGTGGTCGCCTTAGCGCCGATTCAATTGGCTGGTATTTGAGCACCATTGGACGGGTGCCCCTGCTGACAGCCGCCGAAGAAATTGAGCTTGCCCACCATGTGCAAGCCGGCAAACTTTTGCTCGACGTTGACGCCGCAGAGCGCACCCCCAAACACAAACGCCAACTGCGCATGGCCCAACGGGCCCGGGACCGCATGATGGCCGCCAACCTGCGCCTCGTTGTCAGCGTGGCCAAGAAGTATCAAAACCAAGGTCTCGAATTACTCGATCTGGTTCAAGAAGGGGCCATCGGCCTGGAGCGGGCTGTCGACAAATTTGACCCCGCCATGGGCTACAAGTTTTCGACCTATGCCTATTGGTGGATTCGCCAAGGCATGACCCGGGCCATCGACAACAGCGCTCGCACCATTCGCCTGCCCATTCACATCAGTGAAAAGCTGTCGAAGATGCGGCGCATCAGCCGCGAGTTGTCCCACCGGCTCGGCCGCCAACCCAACCGGCTGGAGCTGTCCCACGCCATGGACATGCAGCCAGAGGAGCTCGAAGAGCTCATCACCCAAAGCGCCCCCTGCGCATCCTTAGATGCCCACGCCCGCGGCGACGAAGACCGCAGCACCCTTGGCGAGTTGATTGCTGACCCGGCCAGCAACCAGCACATGGACTCCATGGACCGGCACCTGCAAAAGGAGCACCTGGGCGCCTGGATGGCCCAACTCAACGAGCGGGAACAAAAGATCATCAAGCTGCGCTTTGGCCTTGAGGGCGCCGAACCCCTGACCCTCGCCGAGATCGGCCGTTTGATCAATGTGTCCCGCGAGCGGGTGCGGCAGCTCGAATCGAAGGCGATCATGAAATTGCGCCTAATGAGCAACTACCAAGAGGCCGCTTAGGCAAGCGGGCATGGCCATACCAATGGCCTGGTGGCCCCAACAACTTCTGGGGGCGGCGGCGGTTGCCGCCTGGCTGCTCCTTTTGGCTGGCTTAGCCGTCCAGGTGCGTCAGCGCTGGAACGGCCAACGGGAATGGAGCCGCAAGCTCGTGCACATCGGCACCGGCGTGGTGGTGCTGATCGCCTGGGGCTGCGGCATTGATCGGCTGGTGGCCATCCCCGCGGCAGGCACCATCACCCTGTTGGCAGCGCTCAACCACCGGTTGCGCATCCTGCCAGCGGTGGAGGATGTGGGCCGCGCCAGCTACGGCACCGTGGCCTACGGGGCCTCGATTACAACCCTGTTGGCCCTGGATTGGCCGCACCAACCTGCGGTGGTGGCCGCTGGCGTGCTGGTGATGGCCGTGGGCGATGGCCTGGCCGGATTAATCGGCCCCCTGGTGAAATCGCCCAGTTGGTCGGTGATGGGGCAGCGCAAATCCGTGGTGGGCACCGGCGCCATGGCGGCGGGCAGCCTGGGGGCCCTGCTGCTCGTGCAGCATCTGGCCCACGGCCAAGGCCTGTCAAGCCCTGCCCTGCCGGCCCTCCTCGCCACGGCCGCCATCGCCACCGCCCTCGAGCAAGTGGCACTCCTCGGCATCGACAACTTGACCGTGCCAATCACCACCGCATGGCTCTGGCAGCTCTGGAGTTCGGGCTCCTAAACGCAGGAGCGCTAAACGGGGACGGCCCCCCGAGCATCGCGCACCGCCTGGGCCAACTGCTCCAGCACGGTAGCGGTGGTGGCCAGATCAATGCAGGCGTCGGTGACGCTCTGGCCGTAGGTGAGCTGGGAGCGATCGGCCTGGATGGCCTGGTTACCAGCCACCAGATGGCTTTCCAGCATCACGCCCATCACATGGGTGGAACCGGAACGCAGTTGCTCGGCCACCTGCTGGGCCACCTCCCCCTGGCGGCGATAGTCCTTGTTGGAGTTGCCATGGCTGCAATCCACCATCAGGCGCCCTGGCAAACCAGCCTTGGCCAATTGGGCCGCCGCCTCGGCCACCGCCTCGGGGTGGTAATTGGTGCCACCCTTGCCGCCCCGCAGCACCAGGTGGCCATCGGGGTTGCCCGTGGTGGTCACGATGGCCGCCTGGCCCTCGCCGTTGATGCCGAGGAAATGGTGGGGCCGGGCTGCGGCCTCCATGGCATTGATGGCTGTGATCGCACTGCCATCGGTGCCGTTCTTGAAGCCAATCGGCATCGAGAGGCCCGAGGCCATTTCCCGGTGGGTTTGGCTCTCGGTGGTGCGGGCGCCAATGGCGGTCCAACTGATCAAATCGGCGATGTATTGGGGCACCACCGGATCGAGCAGCTCAGTGGCTGCAGGCAGTCCCAACTCGGCCAGGTGCAGCAACAGGCCCCGGGCCAAGCGGAGGCCAGTGTTGATGTCGTAGCTGCCATCGAGGTGGGGGTCGTTGATCAACCCCTTCCAGCCCACGGTGGTCCGGGGCTTCTCGAAGTAGACCCGCATCACCACTTCCAGCTCCTCCCCGTAGAGGGCCTGGTATTGGGCAATCGCAGTGGCGTATTCCTTGGCCGCCTCCACATCGTGAACCGAACAGGGGCCCACGATCACCAGCAGGCGGGACTCCTGGCCATGCAGGATCGCCTGAATGCGCTGGCGGGCCTGCTGCACGGTGGCGGCTGATCGATCACTGAGCGGCAGTTCGCGGTGCAACAGGGCTGGCGCCACCAGGGGCCGGGTTTCCACCACATGGAGATCGGAGGTGGCGGATTTCATGGCCTGGGGCTAGCGGTGCTGCTACGCAACAGCAATCCTAGTTAGCAGGTGCTATGGGCGCCTGGGGGGGCTTTTGCAGCCATCCACACCAAAGCAGGGCTTGGCGACAAAGAAGAATGGATTCAACGTCCGCACTGCGGGGCCCACCCTGCTGTTTTTGGCCATGTCTGCAGCCGCTTTTCTTGCCAGCTACCGCCAAGCGGCCCTGGAGCGAGAGGCCCTGGGGGTTCCCGCCCTGCCCCTCAGTGCCGAGCAAGCCCAGGCCCTCACAGCACTGCTGGAGCAGCCCCCCGCTGGCGAAGCAAGCTTTCTGCTGCACCTGCTCTCCGAGCGCATCCCCCCCGGGGTGGATGAGGCGGCCTATGTGAAAGCCGGCTGGTTGGCTGGCGTGGCCAAGGGCAGTGCCACCAGCCCCCTGCTGGGCCCGATCGAGGCGGTGAAACTGCTGGCCACCATGATCGGCGGCTACAACGTGGGCGCCCTGATCGAGCTGCTGGAGAGCGCCGATCCGGCCATCGCCAGCGAGGCCGCCACCGGCCTGAGCCGCACCCTGTTGGTGTACGACGCCTACAACGACGTGCTGGCGCTGGCGGAAACCAACCCCTACGCCAAGCGGGTGGTGGAGAGCTGGGCCACCGGTGCATGGTTCACCGCCAAGCCAGAGCTGCCCGCTGAAATCACCGTGACGGTGTTCAAGGTGGAAGGCGAAACCAACACCGACGACCTCTCCCCCGCCACCCACGCCACCACCCGGCCCGACATCCCCCTGCACGCCACGGCGATGCTGGAAACCCGCATGCCCGGCGGGCTCGAGCTGATCGCTGAGCTCAAAACCAAGGGCCATCCCGTGGCCTACGTGGGCGATGTGGTGGGCACCGGCAGCTCCCGCAAATCGGCCATCAACTCGGTGCTCTGGCACACCGGCACCGACATCCCCCACGTGCCGAACAAGCGCAGTGGCGGCGTGGTGATCGGCGGCAAAATCGCGCCGATCTTTTTCAACACCGCCGAAGACTCCGGCGCCCTGCCGATTGAGTGCGATGTGAGCGCCCTCCAATCGGGAGACGTGATCACCATTCGGCCCTTTGCCGGCACGGTGGAGCGCGCCGCCGGCGAACCGGGGGCCGGTGAGATCGTGGCCCGCTTTGAGCTCAAGCCCAGCACCATCGCCGATGAGGTGCGCGCCGGGGGCCGCATCCCCCTGCTGATTGGCCGCTCCCTCACCGACAAGGTGCGCGCCCAGCTGGGGCTGCCCGCGAGCGAACTGTTCATCCGCCCCAGCGCCCCCGCCGAATCGGGCAAGGGCTTCACCCTGGCCCAGAAGATGGTGGGCAAGGCCTGCGGCCTGGCCGGCGTGCGCCCCGGCACCAGCTGCGAACCGCTGATGACCACCGTGGGCTCCCAGGACACCACCGGGCCCATGACCCGCGACGAGATGAAGGAGTTGGCCTGCCTGGGCTTCTCCGCCGATCTGGTGATGCAGAGCTTCTGCCACACCGCCGCCTATCCCAAACCCGTCGACCTCAAAACCCACGCCGAACTGCCCGACTTCATGAGTTCCAGGGGCGGCGTGGCCCTGCGTCCCGGCGACGGCATCATCCACAGCTGGCTGAATCGCATGCTGCTGCCGGATACCGTCGGCACCGGCGGTGACAGCCACACCCGCTTCCCCCTGGGCATCTCCTTCCCCGCCGGCTCGGGGCTGGTGGCCTTTGCCGCCGCCATCGGCGCCATGCCCCTCGACATGCCCGAATCGGTGCTGGTGAAGTTCTCGGGCTCCCTCCAGCCCGGCGTCACCCTGCAGGATGTGGTGAACGCAATTCCCTACGTGGCGATCCAGCAGGGCCTGCTCACGGTGGAGAAGGCCGGCAAGAAAAATGTGTTTTCCGGCCGAATCATGGAGATCGAGGGGCTACCCGATCTCAAGCTCGAGCAGGCCTTTGAGCTCACCGATGCCACCGCCGAACGCTCCTGCGCCGGCAGCACGATCAAGCTCTCGGTGGCCACGGTGGCCGAATACCTGCGCAGCAATGTGGCGCTGCTCAAAAACATGATTGCCCGGGGCTACAGCGACCCCCGCACCCTGGCCCGCCGCATCAAGGCCATGGAGGCCTGGCTCGCCAATCCGGTGCTGCTGGAGGCCGATGCCGATGCGGAGTACGCCGCGGTGATCGAAATCAACCTCGACGAGATCACCGAACCGATCCTGGCCTGCCCCAACGATCCCGACAACGTCAAGCTGCTCTCGGAGGTGGCCGGCAACAGGGTGGATGAGGTGTTCATCGGCTCCTGCATGACCAACATCGGCCACTACCGCGCCGCCGCCAAGGTGCTGGAGGGCCAGGGCCAAAATGCTGCCCGCCTGTGGGTCTGCCCCCCCACCCGCATGGATGAGGAGATGCTCCAACAGGAGGGCTACTACGCCATCTTCGAAGCGGCGGGCAGCCGCATGGAGATGCCCGGCTGTTCCCTCTGCATGGGCAACCAGGCCCGGGTGGAAGACAACACCACCGTGTTCTCCACCAGCACCCGCAACTTCAACAACCGCCTGGGCAATGGCGCCCAGGTGTACCTGGGTAGCGCCGAACTGGCCGCCGTTTGCGCCCAGGTGGGCGGCATCCCCACCAAGGAGCAATACCTGGCGATTGCCGCTGAAAAGATCGACCCCAACGGCGCCGAGCTGTACCGCTACCTCAACTTCGACCAGCTCGAGGGCTTCGAAGACGCGGGCCGGGTGGTGAGCACCGAGGATGGGGCCAAGGTGTTGGCGAGTGTCTAACTGAACCAGGAAACCCTGCTGTTTGAGCCTGCCGCTCCCCAGGCCGAAGCCCTGCGGGCGGTGCTGGCCTTTCCCAGCACCTACACGGTGGGGATCACCAGCCTGGGCTACCAGGTGGTTTGGGCCACCCTGGCCCAGCGCTCCGATGTGGATGTGCGCCGCCTGTTCACCGACCAGGGCGATCCCCCCCATGGCGGCGGACGCGGCCGGGGGCCCAATCTCGACCTGTTTGGCCTCTCCCTGAGCTGGGAGCTCGATGGCCCAGTGCTGCTGGATCTGCTCGAGCAGCAGCGCATCCCCATTTGGGGAAGCGAGCGCGGCGACAACGACCCGATCGTGTTTGGCGGGGGTCCGGTGCTCACCGCCAACCCCGAACCCCTGGCCCCTTTTTTGGATGTGGTGCTGCTGGGCGATGGCGAGCTGTTGCTGCCGGCCTTCCTCGATGCCCTGCAGGAACACCGCACGGCGCCGCGCCAGGAACGCCTGCGGCGCCTAGCCCAGGTGCCAGGGGTGTACGTGCCGTCGCTCTATGCCCCCCGCTACAGCTCCGATGGCCAACTGCTGGCCATCGAGCCCACGGAGGCCGGCATCCCGGCCACGGTGGCCAAACAAACCTGGCGGGGCAACACCCTCAGCCACTCCACCGTGATCACCCCCGAGGCCGCCTGGCCATCCATCCACATGGTGGAGGTGGTGCGCAGCTGCCCGGAGTTGTGCCGTTTCTGCTTGGCCAGTTACCTCACCCTGCCCTTCCGCACCCCATCCCTGGATGACGGCCTCATCCCGGCGGTGGAGAAAGGGCTCACCGCCACCCAACGGCTTGGGCTGCTCGGTGCCTCGGTAACCCAACATCCCCAATTTGGCGATCTGCTGAGCTGGCTGGATCACGACCGGTTTGACGGCACCCGGGTGAGCGTGAGTTCGGTGCGGGCCTCCACCGTGACGCCCGAACTGGCTCAGATCCTGGCCAAACGGGGTAGTAAATCGCTCACGATCGCCATCGAAAGCGGCAGCGAACGGATGCGCCAGGTGGTGAACAAAAAACTGAGCACCGAGGAGATCTATGCGGCAGCTCGCTACGCCAAGGAAGGGGGCCTCACCGGGCTGAAGCTCTATGGCATGGCCGGCCTACCCACCGAAGAAGAGGCCGATGTGGAGGCCACCGCCGAGCTGCTGCTCGCCCTCAAAAAGGCCACCCCGGGCCTACGGCTCTCCCTGGGGGTGAGCACCTTTGTGCCCAAAGCCCACACGCCCTTCCAATGGCAGGGGGTGCGGCCGGAAGCGGAAAAACGCCTGAAGCTTCTAGCCAAACGGCTCAAGCCAAAGGGCATTGAATTCCGGCCGGAAAGCTATGGCTGGAGTGTGATCCAGGCGTTGCTGTCCCGCAGTGATCGCCGCTTGGCACCGGTCATCGTTGCCGCCCGAGGCCGCCACGAGCAACTGGGTGGCTGGAAAGCCGCCTACCGGGCAATCTCGGCCCAGCCCAGCGATGGAAACCCCGAACTACCCAGCTGGGACGAGGTGGTTCACCAGAGCTGGGACGAAAGCCGGGTGCTGCCGTGGGACCACCTGGAGGGGCCCCTGCCCAAGTCAACCCTCGTCGGGCACCGCCGTGAAGCCTTTGCCGATAACAAACCGTGAAAACCTCAAAACCCAGAGAATTGCGAAGCTCATGACTTTCAATGGCCGACCGGCGGCTTAGCGTTTTTCCAATTTTTAAAACGCTGTCCTTGGCAACCAAGAACGCCCCGCTGTTCCTTGAAGGCCTGAACCTCCCTGGAAGCGACGTCAAGGATTGGGACCAACTCCTCCAGGCCGAGGCCGCAACGGGAAACCGGAGCACCTACCTCGTCTTCCTGGCCACGCCGCCAGCCCCCTCCAGCATGCGTGGCGCAGCCGAACGCCTACTGGATGAGGTGGCCCCTGGCACCTCACCGCTGAAGGTTTTTGACCAAATCGGCGGTTTTGCCGTCGATCTCGATGAAGCGCAGGCCGCACGGATGCGGATGCGCCGGGAGGTTGGCAGCTTCGAACGGGATCGGCCCATGCGCCTGGATCCACCGATTCCAGAGCCGCAAGCCGCCCCCAATGGAGCCAACGGCAACGTCCTGCCTGAGGCCCTGGTCAGCTATGGCAATGGCACGGCCAGCACTGGCGAACTCATCCCCTGGGGGGTGCGGGCCATCTGGCAGGGCCGCGACATCTCGACAACTGGAAACACAGGAGCAGGAACCTATGCCTTCGTGATCGACTCGGGAGTAGCACTCACCACCGGCGACCTCATTGTTGACCAAACCTGGTCAAGAAGCTTTATCCCTGGCGAGACCGCCTTCCAGGACGGCAGTGGCCACGGCACCCATGTAGCAGGCACCATCGGCGCCCTAGCCAACGGCCGCGGCGTTGTCGGTGTCGCTCCCGGAGCCACGATTATCTCCCTGAAGGTGTTTAACAGCACCGGCGGCGGCGGCACCTACTTGCGCATCATCGAAGCGATTAACTACGCGGTCTCGGTGATCACCACCAACAACCTGCTCCTCTCCAAAGTGGTGATCAACCTCAGCCTGGGGGGACCTGTTGATTCCGCCCTAAACGCGGCAATGATTAATG
>CANHGA010000061.1 GCA_947460085.1 Synechococcaceae cyanobacterium | reverse complement strand
TGGTGGGTTCTGCCCGAGATCAGGTGCACGAAGACGGCTCCCTGATCAAGCCAAAACGCAAAGGCCCCCTGGCCGGGCTCCGGGAGCGCTTGGCCTCGTGAGTGACCACACCACCATTTGGGGGCTGTCCTTCAGCCCCGAGGGCAATGGCCTGCTGGAACTCCTACGCCAAGCAGGACTGATCCATCGCACGGTTGAAAGCGGATCAACGCCAGCTGCCAGCGAACTGCTCCAATCCCAATGGGGCAGCGCCCAAGGCTTTGTGGTGGTGGGGGCCTGCGGCCTGGTGACCCGGCTGATTGCTCCGCTGCTGCAAGGCAAAAACCAAGACCCGGCCGTGGTGGTGGTGGATCCCCAGGGGGCCTTTGCCATCCCGCTGCTCGGGGGCCACGCAGCAGGGGCCGAAGCCTTGAGCCAAAGGGTGGCCGCCCTGCTCGGGGGCCAGGCTGTCCTCACAGGAAGCAGTGGCAGCCAGGGCAGGCTCGCCCTCGATACCTTCGGCAAAAGCTGGGGCTGGCGGCGCAGCGCCACGGGCGACTGGAACGGCCTCATGCAGAAAGCTGCAGCTACCCAAAGCGCACCAGAACAAGGAGCATCCCTTGAGAAGCCGCCCCTGCGCGTCAAGCAAACCAACGGCACCCAGCTCTGGAGGGGCCTGGCGGCCGCAGCAGCCTCGGGCTTGGTCGCCGGCAACGGGGAGCACAGCACCGATCCAAATGGTGCAGCTCCACCAAATGAGATCGACCTCACCATTGGTAGTGAGCGGGGCGCGGGTTGCCGCTGGCATCCCCCCAGCCTCTGGCTGGGTCTGGGCTGTGAACGGGGCACCAGCCAGGAGCTGATTGCCAGGCTGGTGGATCAGGAATTGGATCGTCTGGGCCTGGCCCCTGAGGCCATCGCAGGGATGGCGAGCATCGATCGCAAATCCGATGAACAGGCGTTCCTCGCCCTTGCCCAAGAGCGGGGCTGGGCCCAGCAGTGGATGCCGGCAGCAACCCTGAATGCCATCGCCGTTCCCAACCCTTCCGATGCGGTGGCCGCTGAGATGGGCACGGCGAGCGTGGCGGAGGCAGCGGCCCTAATCGCCGCCGGCCCTGGATCCCGCTTGCTGTTGAACAAAACCATCGCCCGAGCCCAGGGCGGCGAGCAGGGGGCTGCCACCTTGGCCATTGCCACCTGCGCCGAGCAATGGGCACCCCAGGCCGGCCAATTGCATCTGGTGGGAAGTGGGCCCGGTCGCCTCGATCTGCTCACCCCCGATGCCCGCCGCGCCCTGGCCGAGGCCACTGTTTGGGTGGGCTATGGCCTCTATCTGGATTTGCTGGAGCCCCTCCGCCGGCCCGACCAATTGCGCTGCGATGGCCGCCTCACCGAGGAGCGGGCCCGCTGCGCCCAGGCCTTGGGCTTGGCCAACCAGGGGCTGAATGTGGCGTTGGTGTCCTCGGGCGACAGCGGCATCTACGCCATGGCCGGCCTGGCCCTGGAGTTGTGGCTCAGCCAAAGCCCAGGTCAAAGACCCAGTTTTGAAGTGCACCCAGGCATCTCGGCCCTGCAGCTCGCCGCCGCCAGGGCCGGTGCGCCCCTCATGCACGACTTCTGCACGATCAGCCTCAGCGATCGGCTGACCCCCTGGGAGGTGATCGAAAAGCGACTGGAAGCAGCCGCTGCGGGGGATTTTGTGGTGGCGCTCTACAACCCGCGCTCCAAGGGCCGCGATTGGCAATTGGCCAGGGCCCAGGAGCTGCTGCTCGCCGGGCGACCCGGGACCACCCCCGTGGCCCTGGCCCGCCAGCTCGGCCGCCCTGAAGAACGGGTGAGCCTGCACAGCCTCGGCGATCTGCCGATCGAGCAGGTGGACATGCTCACCCTGGTGCTGGTGGGCAACAGCACCAGCCGCACCCAGGACGGCCGCATGGTGACCCCCAGGGGCTACCCGGGAGCCGAGCTGGATTAAACGGGAGAGGGGGAACCTCTCAAAATCGGGATGACAGGATTCGAACCTGCGGCCCCTTCGTCCCGAACGAAGTGCGCTACCAAGCTGCGCCACATCCCGGGCTGGGTCAACTTTAGGTGATGGCCTGGGAAGGACAGGCAGGTTTCTAGAGTCAACGTTCGCCCCACCTGGAGCCCTTCGGGCCGGCACTCCCTTTGCTCAAACCCGACTGGCTGCGCGTGAAAGCCCCCCAGCGGGAGCGCATCGGTGCCATCGCCGATCTGCTGGTGGACCTCAAGCTGAATACCGTTTGCCAGGAGGCGAGCTGCCCCAACATCGGCGAATGCTTTGCCGGCGGCACTGCCACCTTTTTGATCATGGGTCCGGGCTGCACCCGCGCCTGCCCCTACTGCGATATCGACTTCGACAAGAGCGTGCGGGAGCTCGACCCCACCGAGCCCGAGCGGCTGGGGGAGGCGGTGCAGCGCATGGGGCTCAGCCACGTGGTGATCACGTCGGTTAACCGCGACGACCTGGCCGATGGTGGTGCCAGCCAATTTGTGGCCTGCATTGAGCAGGTGCGCCGCCGCTCGCCCCTCACCAGCATTGAGCTGCTGGTGCCTGATTTCTGTGGCAACTGGGACGCCCTGGCCGCCGTGATGGCGGGCGCGCCTGAGGTGCTCAACCACAACATCGAAACCGTGCCCAGGCTCTACAAAAAGGCCCGGCCCCAGGGGATCTACGAACGCTCGCTCGAGTTGCTCCAGCGGGTCCGAAAGGGTTGGCCCCGCACCTACACCAAATCAGGCCTGATGACGGGCTTGGGCGAAACCGACCACGAGGTTCGGGAGGTGATGGCCGACCTCCGCAGCCACCAGGTGGACATCGTGACCATCGGCCAATACCTCTCCCCAGGCCCCAAGCACCTGCCGGTGGATCGGTTCGTCACCCCGGAACAATTCACCAGCTTCCAGCGCCATGGCGAAGACGAACTCGGCTTCCTCCAGGTGGTGAGTACGCCCCTGACCCGCAGCAGCTACCACGCCGGCGAAGTCCAGCGGCTGATGCGGGAGCACCCGCGCTAGGCCGCAACGGCTTCGCGCTGCTCCAGGCCCAGGTTGGCCTTTTCGCTGGGGGGCACAAGCACCTTGAACTTGGCCTTCCAGCTGGTCCAATCGGCCAAGATTTCGGCCGCCTTGGCGCTGCCCGTGTGCTGGAAATGGGCCTCCAGTAGGGGCTTGAGCAGGGCTTCCTGCTCTGGGGTGGTGATGGGGCAGAGGGCCACGATTTCAGGGTTGAGACGGTCGACCAAGCCACCGTCTTCATCCAGCAGGAAGGCCACGCCACCAGTCATGCCAGCCGCCACGTTGCGGCCTGTGGAGCCAAGCACCACCACCACGCCGCCGGTCATGTATTCGCAGCAGTGGTCGCCAGATCCCTCCACCACGGTTTTGACCCCGCTATTGCGCACGGCGAAACGTTCTCCGGCCCGGCCCAGGGCAAACAGCTCACCACCGGTGGCCCCATAGAGGCAGGTGTTGCCCAGGATCACCTGGCTGCCGGGATCGTTCACACCAGCAGGGGGCACCACGGTGATGCGGCCGCCGTTGATGCCCTTGCCCACGTAATCGTTCGCTTCACCCACCAGACGCAGATTCATGCCCTGGAGCACAAAGGCCCCAAAGCTTTGGCCTGCGGCACCCTCGTAGGAGAGGTCGAGTTGACCTTGGAAGCCGGTGTTGCCATGGCGCGCCGCAATCTCTCCGGAGATGCGGGCACCCACGCTGCGGTCGGTGTTGATGATCGCCAGGCTGCGGGCCACCTGGCCGTGGCCCTCGATCGCAGCCATCAGCCCCGCATCTCCAAGCAACTGGTCTTCCAGGATCGGACCGTTGCCGTGGGCTTCAGCGTCGTGCTGGAGCCAACGGCGATCAGCCGCGGCCGGAATCGGATCGATCAGGCAGGAGAGATCGAGGGCCTTGGTTTTGGCCAGGGTGACGGAGCGGGGCTCGAGGAAGTCGCTGCGGCCGATCAAATCCTCGAGGCGGGCCACACCCAACACACTCAGCAGCTGGCGCACTTCTTCGGCCACGAAGAGGAAGAAATTCACCACGTGCTCCGGCAGGCCGGTAAAGCGTTTACGGAGGGCTTCCTTCTGGGTGGCCACGCCCACAGGGCAGTTATTGGTATGGCAAACCCGGGCCATGATGCAGCCCTCGGCGATCATCGCCACCGAGCCGAAGCCATATTCCTCGGCGCCAAGCAGGGCCGCAATCACCACGTCCCAGCCGGTCTTGAGGCCGCCATCGGCGCGCAGCAACACCCGATCCCGCAGGCCGTTCTCCAGCAGGGAGCGGTGCACCTCGGTGAGGCCCAATTCCCAGGGGCTACCCGCGTGCTTAATCGAGCTCAGCGGCGAGGCACCGGTGCCGCCATCGTGACCCGAAATCTGAATCACATCGGCATTGGCCTTGGCCACCCCGGCGGCAATCGTGCCGATGCCGATCTCGGCCACCAGCTTCACGCTCACCTTGGCGGCGGGATGCACCTGGTGCAGGTCGTGGATCAGCTGGGCGAGATCCTCAATCGAATAAATGTCGTGGTGGGGCGGGGGCGAGATCAGGGCCACACCGGCCTTGCTGTTGCGCAGCCAGGCGATATAGGGATCCACCTTGGGGCCAGGCAGCTGGCCGCCCTCACCGGGCTTGGCCCCCTGGGCCACCTTGATCTCGAGCTGCTTGCCGCTGCGCAGATATTCCGGCGTCACGCCGAAGCGGCCCGAAGCGATCTGCTTGATGGCGGAACAGGCGGTATCGCCGTTGCGCAGGCCTTGGATACCGGGAAGGGTGGCCGAACGGCCCTCGCCATCCACGTCGTGTAGCGCGTGGAACCGGGCCGGATCTTCACCGCCTTCGCCGCTATTGCTCTTGCCGCCGATGCGGTTCATGGCCACCGCCAGCACCTCGTGGGCCTCGCGGGACAGGGCCCCGAGACTCATGCCCCCGGTGCAGAAACGGGCACAAATGCTCTCCACACTCTCCACCTGATCCAGGGATAAGGGCGTGGCCGCCGGCTTGAGCTGCAACAGATCGCGCAGGGCCGTAATCGGCCTGTGCTCGAGCAGGGTTTGGTAGGTGGAGAAGTGGTCGTAGCCGGGGCCTGCCTTGACGGCCCCATGGAGGGCCTTGGCCATCTCCGGGCTGTTGAGGTGGTATTCGCCACCGGTGCGGTACTGCACAAAGCCCATGAACTCGAGCTTGGTGCGGTTGAGCTCGGGGTAGGCCTTGGTGTGGAAGACCAGGGTTTCGCTGGCCAGATCCGTGAGGCTCAAACCGGCCACCCGGCTGGTGGTGCCCCTAAAGGCCAGCTGAATCAGGTCGGCGCCAATGCCGATGGCCTCAAAAATTTGGGCACCGTGGTAGCTGGCCAGCAGGGAGATGCCGATCTTGGAGAGAATCTTGCGGAGGCCATCCTCGAGGGCCTTTTTCACATTGGCCTGGGCCTGGTCAACGGTCAGGGCGGGCAACTTGCCCCGCTCAATCAGCGATTGGGTTTTGGGATGGGCCAACCAATGGCGAGTTGTTTCCCAGGTGAGCCAGGGGCAGACCGCGCTGGCGCCGAAGCCAATCAGGCAGGCCAAATGGTGGGTGCTCCAGCACTGGGCCGTTTCCACCACCAGGGAAGCCTGGAGCCGCAGGCCCAAATTGAGCAGGTGGTGATGCACCGCTCCCACCGCCAGCAGGGGCGGAATGGCGACGGTGGTGGCATTGATGCCACCCTTCTGGCCATCGAGGCCAAGCCGATCGGAGAGCACCAGGATCTGGGCCCCATCCCGCACGGCGGCTTCCGCCTCCGAGCGCAGGCGCTGCACCGCGGCCTGCAGGGCTGCAGGCCCTCCATCCAAACCAAACAGGGTGGAGAGGGTGCTGGAAGCCAGGCCTTGATCACCCACAGCCTTGAGGTCCGCCTCATTGAGAATCGGGCTGTCCAGGTGCACCACCGCCGCACCGGAGGCTTCTGGCCGCAGGGCTGAGCCGCGCCGGCCCAGGTGCATCTCCAGGCTCATCACCAGCTTTTCGCGCAGGGGATCGATGGGCGGGTTGGTGACCTGGGCGAAGCGTTGCTTGAAGTAGTCGAAGAGCAGATGCGGTTTATTGGAGAGCACCGCCAGGGGGATGTCGTCCCCCATGCAGTAGGTGGGCTCCTTGGCCGCCCCCGCCATGTCTTCGATCACCAGGTCCAGGTCTTCTGACGTGAAGCCAGAGGCGGTTTGCTGTTGCAGCAACTCCAGCTCACCAAGGGCGCGCTCCTGCCGCCAGGGCTGGCTCTCCAGGTTGCGACGGTTGTCCGCCAACCAGCTCCCATAGGGATGGCGCGTGGCAGCTTCTTGCTTCACCTCCCAGTTGCGCAGCAGGCGGCCGTTGTCGAGGTCGACGGCCAGCATTTGGCCAGGGCCCAGGCGGCCCTTCTCGATGATGCGGCTCTCTTCAAGCTCCACCACCCCGGTTTCCGAGCCCATCACCACATAGCCATCGCTGGTGATGCAGTAGCGGGCAGGCCTCAGGCCATTGCGATCCAAGGTGGCGCCAACGCTGCGGCCATCGGCAAACACCAACAGGGCCGGGCCATCCCAGGGCTCTTGCAGGCAGGCGTTGTACTCGTACATGGCCTGGATGGCCGGACGGTTCTCGAGTTCTGGCTGCTGGCGGAAGGCCTCCGGCACGAGGGTGAACAGGCTGTCCGTGATCGGGCGGCCGCTGCGCACCAGCAGCTCCAAGGTGGCGTCAAGGTTGGCCGAATCACTAAAAGCCGCATTGACTACGGGCTTGAGATCACCCGAGGCCTCACCCCAAACCGCATCGAGGTTCGCTTCTGCGGCCCGGGCCCAGTTGAGATTGCCCAGCAGGGTGTTGATTTCGCCGTTGTGACCCAGCAGGCGCATGGGCTGGGCCAGGGGCCAGCGGGGCAGGGTGTTGGTGCTGAAGCGGCGGTGGTACACCGCAAAACTCACGGCAAAGCGCCCATCGCGCAGGTCGGCGTAAAACCGCGCCAACACTTCCGAACGCACCATGCCTTTGTAGACAACGGTGCGGCTGCTGAGGGACGCGAAATAGAGGTCGCCGGGGCCAGGGCCCCAGGCTTCCCGGGCGCGATCGCCAATCCGGCGCCGCAGTCGAAACAGCAGGGCTTCCAGCGCATCCCCGGCGATGGCCTCTCCTGCGAGGGCCTGGCCAGGGGCTGGCGCTAAGAGCCACTGGGCCATGTGGGGCGCGCTCTGGCGGGCCAACGGACCGAGCACCGCGGGATCCACCGGCACATCGCGCCAACCCAGGCTCTGGAGGCCCAGTTTGGCCGCTTCCTCTTCGGAAAACTGAATCGCAGCGGCTCGCTTGGCCCCATCGGCGGGCAAAAACACCATGCCCAGGCCGCGCTCCTGGCCCTGGGACGCACCAGCCTCAGGCCAAACAGCCTCTAGAAGGGCCCAGGGGATCCCGCAGAGGATTCCGGCACCATCCCCTGAATCGGAATCGCCACCGCAGCCGCCGCGGTGCTCCATGCAATCCAGGCCGCGCAGGGCTTGTTGCAGCACCCAATGACTGCGCTCCCCGCCTAGGTGGGCCAGGAAGCCCACACCGCATGCATCTTTTTCTCCCGCCACTTCAGCCGGTGCAGGGCTGTCGCAATGGGGCCAAACGGGGCGAGACGAAAGAGCCATAAACCCGAGGGCGACTGCACCACCAGAGCCTTAGATCCTAAGGATCAGCAAACCCTTGCCATGGTCAGAGGGTTAGCGTTCTCCAAGAATGGCCCACAGGACACCAGCACTGAGGTCGGCCCATTGAGGCCTGCAAGCGGCCCCTGGCTGATCACCTGGCTGATCCCCCAGCTCTTGCCTGCTGTTGTGGTGCTCAGCAGCCAAGCCCAGGGATTTCCGCCGCCACCACCGCCTCCACCGCCCAGCGCCGCCCAGCGAAGCCCCGCTCGCCAGCCCAGCGCGGCACGCCAGGTGAGCGAGGGCACCCGCCTCTGGATCAATGGCCAAAGCCAGGTGGCACGGTGGCGCTGGATTGGTAGGGGCAGCGGGCGGCCTGACGAGCTCTGGCTCCCCCTTGAAGTTCTGCAAGGCCAACTAGGGGTGAGCAGCCGCAGCCGCCCCGATGGCAGCCTTGATCTGGAATGGTTTGGCCAACCCCTGATCGTGGGGTCTGGCGCCCAAATCAGTCTCGACGACGAAGTGGCCGTCGACGGGGCACCCCTCTTGCAGGCCTTGGGGGTCGAGGCCATCAAACAGGGCCCTGAATTGCGGTTGCAGTTGCCCGTCGCCCAGCTGCTGCAAGTGCGCACGGCCAATCAAGTCGGACAGCGCCGGGTGGTGCTCGACCTCACCGGGCCGGCAATTGTGCGCACGAGCGAGGGTCGGCTGGAGCTCAGCATCCAGAGCAGTCCTGCCCAGCGCAGCCAGCTGGAGCTCCTGGGACTGGGCAGCACCCCCAGCGCCCCCCCAACCAGCGCCCCCCTGCAGCTACTGGTGGCAGGAGGCCTGAAGCCCACCAAGGTGTTCACCCTCGGGGATCCAGCGCGGGTGGTGATCGATCTCCCCGGCGCCACACCCCCTGACGGCACCGGCAGTTCGGTTCCCGCCCCAGCCATCGACCCACGCCTACAAGCCCTCCTCGGCCGGGGCATCCAATGGGACCGGCTGATGCGCCAAGGCTTTCGGATCAATGCGGTGCGCATGGATCCCCGCACCGCCCCGGTGAGCCTCAAACCACTCACCCGCCCCCAAGGGATGGAAGGGCTGAGCTCCCTCCAAACCCTGGCGAACGCCCGGATGGCCCTCGTCGCCATCAATGGCGGCTATTTCAACCGCGTCAAGCGCCTTCCCTTGGGCGCCCTTAAAAGCGAAGGGCGCTGGCTCTCTGGGCCGATCCTCAACCGGGGCGTGGCCGCCTGGACCCCCCGCAACTTGCCCCGCTTTGGCCATCTCTCGCTCGAGGAATGGCTGGTCGGCCCGAATGGCAGCCGCCATCCCGTGGTCACCATCAATAGCGGCTATGTGCAACGGGGGATCAGTCGCTATGGCCCGGACTGGGGCCCCAGCTACCGGGCCCTCAGTGGCGGGGAAACAGCTCTAGTGCTCGGCGCTGACAGCAGCGTGGGCCAGAGATACGAGACCGCCGACCTCGAAGCTGGCGTGCCCCTGCGCCGCGGCGAGATCCTGCTGGTGGGCCGCGGTGGCGTCACGCTTCCATGGGCTGAGGGCACCCCACTCAGCCTCAGCAGCCGGCCCAGCAACGACCTGGGCCTTGCTCCCTTTGTGATCGGAGGCGGACCCTTGCTGTTGCAAGACGGTCGGATCGTGCTCAACGGGGTCGCCGAAGCCTTCAGCGCCGGGTTCCTCAGCCAAGGCGCCCCCCGCACCGTGATCGCCAGTGATGGCAGCCAGCTTTGGCTGATCACCTTGGAGGGCACCAGCGACAGCGGGCCAAGCCTGCCGGAAACAGCCCAACTGCTGCAAAGCCTGGGGCTGCGCGATGCCCTCAACCTCGATGGGGGCAGCTCCACGGGCCTGGTGATGGGCGGCACCATGCCGGTCAAGGGTCGGGGGGTTGTGGGGGCCGTCAACAACGGCCTGGGCTTGGTCCCTTGAGGGGGCTGCCAAACTGGCCTATCGCCATGTCCTGTTCTGCCCCATGCCGAAAGGCCACAGCCTGAGGGTTACCGCCTCCGCCGCAGCCGAGCTCGGGCGGCAAGCCGCGGTGGCCGGCACCCCGGGGATGATGCACCTTGACCTCGTGGACGGCAGCTGTGAGCGCTGGTCCATCCGCCTGCGGCCTGGGCACCTGGCCGGCAACCCCGTGGCCCGGGCCGATGGCATCACCCTCTACGCCCCCGCCGGGCAAGTTGACCGGCTGGCCGGCCTCAGCCTTGATTACCGGGGTCATCTCA
>CANHGA010000060.1 GCA_947460085.1 Synechococcaceae cyanobacterium | reverse complement strand
GGTGGGATAGCAAGGCCAGCGACTGGCGGGCCTTTGCCGATGTTTGCCCGCACCGGCTGGTTCCCCTGAGCGAGGGGCGGCTGAATGACCGTGGCGATCTGGAGTGCCCTTATCACGGCTGGAGCTTTGATGGCCAAGGCCGCTGCACGGCCATTCCCCAAGCGGAGGCTGGGGTCGATCCCGCTTCGCTGCGATCCAGCTGCCACAGCTACGCCACGGCGAGTCGCCAGGGTTTGTTGTTTGTCTTTGCTGGCCAAGCAGACCATGCCGCAGCCGTCCCCCTGCCGCTGGTTCCCGAGGTGGAGGAGCCCGGTTGGCTGGTCCAGGACATCCACCGGGATCTGCCCATGGATGCGCTCACCCTGTTGGAGAACGTGCTCGACGTGAGCCACGTGCCCTTCACCCACCACCGCACCGTGGGCCGGCGCGAAAACGCCTCGCCGGTCCAGGCCGAACTCACCAGCTTTGGGCCCGAGGGTTTTACGGCCCTCTGGCAGGAGGGACCCCGCCGCGGTGCCCTGGGCAGTCAGACCACCACCTATGCCGCGCCCTGCCTGATGTGGCATGACCTGACGGCCAAAGGGTTTGCCCGGTTCCTCACGGTTGTCTATGCCACCCCCACCCGCCGGGGGGAATGCCGCCTGTTTGCCCGCTTCCCCTTTCGTTTCAGCTCACCGATCCCGCGCCTACTGCTGGGCCTGCGGCCGACCTGGCTCCAGCACATCGCGAACCACACCATCCTGGAAGACGACCAGGTGTTCTTGCATGGGCAGGAGCGGGCCTTAGCCCAACGGGGGGGCAGTGCGGCCTTTACCAAGGCCTGTTTCCTGCCGACCGCCGCCGATGTCTATGTCAAAGCCCTGCACGATTGGGTTAACAGCTACGGAGGCGAACCCTTTCCCGACCAGCCCCTCCCGCCCCTGCTCGGTCGCCGGGCCCTGATGGATCGCTACGGGGCCCACACATCCCATTGCCAGGCCTGCAGTGGGGCCCTGCGCCGCATTCGACGCCTTCGGGGATGGTTCACACCGGCCCTGGGGCTGGTGTTGCTGGCCATGCTCTGGTGGCACACCCTGGGCGCCCTGGGCCTGGGGCTAGCCGTAGCTGCTGCTCTGTTGCTACTTGAGCGCCAACTGGGCCGTTGGGAGAGCCAGCTGTTGGTTGGAGATGGCCATCCACCCCGCAATGCCCTCATCCGGAGACCCAAGCCTGGGGCCCCGGGGCAGCCCACCGATCAGCGCTCCTGATCGCAGGGCCAGAGTGGGTTGGCAAGGGTCCCGGTTGCCCCTAGTAGAGGGATGGCCCAGCGAGGTGTGGATGGCTACAAGTCCGATCGAACCCGATGGGCCCATGGAACCCGATGGGTTGCGTCGCCCGATTACGCCCCATGCGGCGCCGATCTTCGATGGGGAGGGCCACCTGGCCTACATCGGCGATGACGGCCGCCGCTATGTAGTGGCCCTGCCCCCGGAAGCCGATGGCGACAGCGTCGAGCGGGTGATGGACAACCTGCGCCACGGCGACGCCCTCTTCCAACGGATTCAGGATCTCTGTGAAAACTGGATTGAGCAAGTCACGGGCCTTGAACTGGAGCGTCAGGCCGCCTTGGCCCTACTGCTCTCCACGTTGGAGGTGGCCCTAGATCCTGATTCAGGTGAGCTTTGAATTCGGCTCTGATGCACCCTTCGCCCTTGGCTGCTCGGAGTGGCTAGCTGCTCGGGGTGGCTGGTTGCTCGGGGTGGATGGCTGCCGTGCCGGCTGGCTGGTGGTGGGCGCCCGGCTCGACCCCTCCGGGGAGTTTGAGCAAGTCCGATGGAGCCTGGAGCTCGAGGCCGCAAGCTTCATCGATGCGGATCTGGTGGCCATCGACATGCCCATGGGCCTGGCTGCCGATGGCCCCCGGCCCTGCGACCAGCAGGCCCGGGCCCTCCTGGGCGCCAGGCGCAGCAGCGTCTTCCCCGCGCCGGTGCGGGCCGCCCTTGGGGCGGAGGATTACCGCGAAGCCTGCGATCTCTCGTTTGCGGCTTCCGGCCGCAAGCTCAGCAAGCAGGCCTACAACCTGTTGCCCAAAATTCGCCAGCTTGATCAGTTGTTGCTGGCTGATCCAAAGCTCAGCGATCGGGTGCATGAGGTGCATCCCGAACTCGCCTTTAGCCAATGGAATGGCGGTGAGCCCATGGCCCATGGCAAGAAAACGGCGGCCGGTGCTGCCCAAAGGCAGGCCTTAGTGGAGGCTCAGTTTCCAGGATTAGCGCTCAAGATCCGCACGGGTGTGGCCAAATCCAAGCTCGCCAATGACGACATCCTCGATGCCATCGCCTGTCTCTGGAGTGCCCGGCGCCTCATTAGCCAAGGGGCCCTGGTTCTCGGTGGTGAGCGCGATGGCTGCGGCCTGCCCATGCGGATTACGGCCTAAGAACTTTGGCGATTAGATCCGTTGGAGGGCTTCTACAACGGTGCTGGCACTGACGTCGTTGCGGATCTCGACGCTGCCGATGCCCGTGGGAAGCACAAAGCGCACCTGGCCATCCCGCACTTTTTTATCTCCTTGCAGGCACTGCAACACGGCTTCGGGATCCAGGTCGGGCCAGGCCATCGGCAGGCCAGCCGCGGCGATGACCGCCCGCTGACGGGCCTGGTCTTGGGCGCTCCAAAGCCCCATGGCCAGGGCTAGTTCTCCAGCTGCCACCATGCCGATCCCCACGGCCTCGCCATGGAGGTAAGTGCCATAGCCACACAAGGCCTCGACCACATGGCCGAGGGTGTGGCCGTAGTTGAGGATTGCCCGCAGGCCCCCCTCCCGTTCGTCGGCCGCCACCACCTGGGCCTTGGCCTGGGCGGAGCGCTCCAGGATTTGTTGCAGCAGGACGGGGCCCAGGGCCAGGCGGCTAGCCAGCCCCCTGGCTGGATCTGCCTGGGCAGCGGCCTCCAGGCTTGAGAACAACGCCCCATCGCCGATCACCCCGTACTTGATCACTTCGGCCATGCCGGCTCGAAATTCCCGCTCCGGCAGCGTGGCCAAGGTGAGCGGATCGATCAAAACCAACTTCGGTTGGTGGAAGGCGCCGATCAGGTTCTTACCCCCCGGATGGTTGACACCGGTTTTGCCACCGATGGACGCGTCCACCATGGCCAGCAGGGTGGTGGGTACCTGCACCACGGCAATGCCCCGCAGCCAGCTGGCGGCAGCAAAACCGGCCATGTCGCCCACCACGCCGCCGCCGAGGGCCACGATCAACGACCCCCGCTCCAGTTTTTGCTCGAACGCCGCGTTGTGGATCAACGCCACGGTGGCGGGGGTTTTTTGCTCCTCGCCGGCTTCGATCACCAACAACTGGCTGATAAAACCCGCCCCATCCAGGCTGGCCAGGGCGGCGGTGCCGTAGTGGGCGTTGACCACAGGATTGGTCACCACCAGCACCTTGGTACCGGGTTTTAGCCCCTGGGCCGCCACCTGGGGTCCCAGTTGGCCCAAGGCCCCTTCCCCGATCACGATCGGGTAGGGATTGGCGCTGAGCTCAACGGGAAAGGTTTGCAGGCAGGGGGGCACGATCATCGCCATGGTCATGGTCAAATCATCGCCCAGGCCCATAGCCTGCAGCCATGACTCAGCTTTCCAGCCACCGCACCCGCACGGCCTGGGGCTTCCTCTTGCCGGCCTTGCTGCTGGTGGGCCTCTCCGTGTTGATCCCGGCGGCGATGGCCCTGGTGATGAGTTTCACCCAGGCGGGCCTGGATGTGGGAGAACCCCTGCGCTTTGTGGGCCTGGCCAATGTCCGCAGACTCCTAGCCGACCCGATGTTCTTCAAGGTGGTGGGCACCACGCTCGTGTATCTGATGGGGGTGGTGCCGCCGGTGGTGATCGGGGCCCTGCTCCTGGCCGTTCTGGTGAACCGCAAGTTGCCGGGAATTCACTGGTTTCGGGCCGCCTTCTACACCCCAGTGCTCGTGTCGATCGTGGTGGCGTCGATCGCGTTTCGCTGGCTCTATGCCGAAAACGGATTAATTAACGGTTGGTTGCTGGCGTTGCTGGGGGATCACTTCCAGCCGATTGGCTTTCTCACCTCCCCCTGGTTGGCCCTGCCATCGGTGATGCTCGTGACCCTCTGGAAGGGATTGGGCTACTACATGGTGATTTTTCTGGCCGGGCTGCAAGGCATCTCACCCGATCTCTATGAGGCGGCCTCCCTCGATGGCAGCGAGGGTTGGCGCAAACACCTCGACATCACCCTGCCCCTCCTGCGGCCCTACATCACCCTGGTGGCTGTGATTTCGGCGATTGCGGCCACCAAGGTGTTCGAGGAGGTCTACCTGATGACCCAGGGCGGACCGGCGGATTCCACCCGCACCCTGGTCTATTACGTCTACGACCAGGCGTTCTCAGAACTGGAGATCAGCTACGCCTGCACCGTGGGTTTGGCCCTGTTCCTGCTTGTTCTGGTGCTCAGCCTGATTCGCTTTGCCTTTGCTGGCGACCGCGGCCTGACCTAACAAAACGCTCCAAGCTCGCACCGCTGGGATGGCGGATGCGAATCTGGATGATTGGCGCGCATCCCGTTGACTCCCCGGCAATCCATCGGTGTTGTGGGTGGCGGCCAGCTGGCCTGGATGTTGGCTGATGCTGCCAAGCAGCTCGGCATTGCTCTGCATATCCAAACCCCTGGCCCGGCCGACCCCGCCATTCCAGCGGCGACCTCCGTGGTGCAGGCCGGTTTGCGCGATATGCCGGCCACCCGGGAACTGGCCCAGCGTTGCGATGCGATCACCTTTGAAAACGAGTGGATCGATATCCAGGGGCTAGAACCCCTCGCCATGGAGGGGGTGATGTTTACGCCAAGCCTCCAGGCCCTGGCCCCATTGGTGTGCAAGCGCAGCCAGCGGCAGCTGTTGCAACGGCTCCACCTGCCCACCCCAACCTGGGGCGACCTACCCGCCAACGGGGTGCTGCCCGACGGCCTGGCCTTTCCGCTCATGGCGAAGGCCTCCACTGGGGGCTACGACGGCAAGGGCACCGCACTGCTCAAGAGCCAGGCGGATCTCAACGCCCTGATCGACCGGGTGGAGCCCAGCGATTGGATCCTTGAATCGTTTGTCGATTTCGAGCTGGAGCTGTCCCAGCTGGCTTGCCGCGACCAGCAGGGGGTTGTGCAGTGTTACCCCCTGGTGCAAACCCACCAGCACTATCAAGTCTGCGATTGGGTTCTGGCCCCCGCCTCCGTGCCCCATGCGGTTCAAGCGTTCTCCCGCAATATCGCCGCATCCCTGCTCACCTCGCTCCAGTACGTGGGCGTGCTCTCCATTGAGTTGTTCTACGGACCCGCGGGCCTGCAGGTGAACGAGATCGCCCCCCGCACCCACAACTCCGGCCACGTCACGATCGAAGCTGCCCTGACCAGCCAGTTCGAGCAACAGGTGCGGATTGTGGCCGGGATGGAGATGGGCCCGGTGGGCCTCAAGGTGCCCGGGGCTTTGATGGTCAACCTGCTGGGTTTTGAGCACTCCCAATCCGATTACATCGGCCAAAGGGAAGCCCTCGCTGGGCTGCCGGCTGCCACGGTCCATTGGTATGGCAAACAGGGATCAAGCCCGGGCCGCAAACTGGGCCACATCACCCTGGTTCTTGATGCTGAACTGGCCGAGCAGCGCCAACAGCAGGCGATGGAACGGTTGGAGCAGGTGCGCCGCATCTGGCCCCTGCTGGCCGGATCCGCCTAAGCTTCCTTCGGACTGCTGTGTTGGTGACTGCCTTTTACAGTTTTCTGATCTGACTCTCTTTCGACATGGGGAGTCTGCAGCGACGGCAAAGTAAGCCGGCCTTGTAGCCGGAAATGGCGCCCCGCCTTTGACCCCCCTTCTGGTTCTGCCAGGTCGAATACTGGGGCAAAACGGCACCGCGGTCCACCCTCTTCGGCCCCCCTCCAGTTCGAGGGGGGCTTCACTCTTAGAGATCCTCGATCAGAGACCCTCCATCAGAGGCTTTAGATCAGAGGTGTTCAATCAGCTCAGTGGCTGGGTAGCGCACCTTGGCCAGGCTGGCGTATTTATCGCTCCCATCCCTGTAGCCAGCAGCGCAAACCACGCAGCTGCGGTAGCGGCTGGCCTCCAGATTCAGGATCCGGTCGTACTCGGCCGGGGAAAAGCCTTCAATCGGGCAGGTGTCCACCCCCAAGAGGGCTGCAGCGGCCATGAAGGTTCCCAGGGCGATATAGACCTGGTTGCTGGCCCATTGGCCAATCGTCTGGCTGCGCGGGCCGTTGATGAGGTCTTTTTCGATCATGCCCCGGTAGAAGGCCAGGGATTCAGGCTCCACGCCCCGGGTGGCGGCCATGCAGTCGATCAGCCGATCAGCTTCGGTGGCGCCAATGGTTCGCTCGGCCAGCATCACCACCAAGTGCGAGCAATCGGTGATTTGGCTTTGGTTCCAGGAATGGGGCCTCAACTCAGCCATCAGGGCCTTGTTGGTGATCACCAAAAATTTCCAGGGCTGCAGGCCGTAGCTGGAGGGGCTTTGCACCAGGCTGTCTTCGAGGGCAGCCCAGGTGGTGCTTTCAATGCTGCGATTCGCGTCAAACACCTTCGTCGCGTAGCGCCACTGCAGGGCATCACCGATGGCGGTGCGGATCTCGGTGGTAGGAATTGACATCGCAGCGATTGGGAGGTCCCCGCATTGTGGACTCCAGGCGCTGTTGTCCAACGTGGTTCCAGCTGCCATGGCTTCCTTCCAGCAGGCTTTTGTCTCCCTACTTACAGTGGCTCCAAGCCCGCTTTTCCCGAAGGCCAGGGCCCTGTATCTGAGCAAGTATCCGCTTGAAACCACCGCCAGCGAAGGCGAGATCCCCTTGGGGCGGTTTCGCACCTTCCTGGTCAGCGAAGAAATTCAGGAATCCGCTGAAGGGGTCTTGCGGGTTCGAGCCCAACAATTTGCAGTTGTGCATTGGCAGGCCCCCCAAACCAATGCCGAGGATTACCTCGCCTATCTCAGCGAACGCTGGGATTGGACCCCCGATGGGGTCACCCTGGCTGAAGAGGCCTGGTTCCGCGATGGCGGTGCCTTTGCCCTGTTTCATGCCCCGGCAGTCTACGAGCGCGCCCTCTCATAGGCCTGATGCGGCCAACTGATCAAGCCTTGCCTGCAGCTGTTGTTTGTCCATGGGAGTCACCACAAACACCTCCTGGGCGCTCGTTCCCAGCCTTGCAACCAGCTTGTGGCCGCCGGTAATCGGGGCTGAGACCCTCAGCCGCAGCAGGGGACTTCGTCCCTTCACCCTGCAGATCACCGCCGGTGTCACCGTGTCGATGCCTGGAACCTGGGCCAGACGCCTGAGCAGGGGGATCAACCCGTCGATGTAGGTGCTGTGGGTGATCACCACCCGTCCCATGGGGTTCTCCTAGGCAGGTTCGAGGGGGGCCATCGTGAGGCCTTCTGCCCCCAATTGCTGGTGGTACAGCTCGGCCTGTTCCTGGGGACCACACCACACCACCGCTAAGCCCTCGGAATCGATCCGATGGGCCAACTCCCAGGCCTGGTCTGGTTGCATCCCTGGGATGTAGCGAACCAGACAGTCCACCACGTGTTGGAAGGTGTTCACGTCGTCGTTGAGGACGACGACTTTGAAGTTGGGGTAGCTCTGCCGAACCCGTTGGCGCTCCTGAACGGCGGTCGGCGAGGAACTGGGGGCGCTACTGGGCGATGAACTGGTCAACGCTGGGGGGTTAACGGGCAGCCACCACACTAGGTAAAGTGCCAGCAGCAACTGAACTGCGAGCCATGTTGATCACCGCCGGTTGGGCTTCCCTGGCTGCCGTCTTCACCTTTTCGATTGCCATGGTTGTCTGGGGCCGCCACGGCGACAACAGCATCAAGTTCTGATCGACCTGGGCCAAACCGTCTTGTTGCACTGTTTTGGCTGAATTCCCTCTCTCCACCTCCCAGCTCCTGGCGGGCCTTGCAGCCCTGCTGCTGGTCTTCGTAAGTGGTGGGGTCGTCTACCTCTCCACAGTCGAGTGGCGCGACCGTCGTCGCCGTAATGCGGCGGTAAAGCCGCGGCGTTCTTGACCTCCCGATCCCTGGCTCGCTGCAAGCGGGTTTGGCAATCCTTGGAGCCCAGGGCTACAGCGGGCGCGATCGCTGCCCTGGTTCTGCTGCCAGCGCTTGCCCTGGTCCTTGTCCCCAGGCCCCGGGCCCAGGGGCTCGAGCGGTTGCTGAGCCAGGTCGCCCTGATCCAGAGTTTTCCTTCCCAGGGCCGCCTGGGTGCTCCTCCCCTGTGGCAGCAACGGCTTGGCCCCTCCCTGGCAGGCCAGGTTTGGAATCGCCAACACCTTTGGTGGCAATTTTGGGCCGAGCATGGCGATAGCGCTGCCTACCTCGCCGTCCCCTGGGCCTCCCTGCCTGAGCCGTACCGCCAGGCCCTCCCGCCCAACAGCCTCCGGGTTGATGACCTGCTGGTCATTGCGCCCGATCCCCTCTCCCAGCGCTTGCTGAGCGACGAACTGCAGCTCAAGCAACGCCAGGGCCAGGGTCTCCTCCAGCGGTGCCGCCAACGGCTTGAGCAGGATCAGGCGGTTTATTGGAGCCCCGTTGGCCTGGCAGCCCTGGTGGGGCCGGTGGCGCCGCTACTCCAACAGGTCCAGCAAGGTTGCCTCAGCCTCGGCTTACGCGGTCTTGGTTTGCGCGGTGAAGCGTTGCTTCTCTCCGGTGAGGCTTCCTCGAGCCAGGGTTATTTTGGGGCCCCCCGAGTCAGCGACAGCCAAGCGCCGTTGGCGCCCCTTGGGCCCAACGTATTGCTGGAACTCCGGGGACCAGAACTTGATTCCCTACTGGAGGGCTTGCTCTCCCGTCAGTTGATCCGTGATCCCTTGGCTGCCCGGTATGGCATTGCCCAGCCCCAGTTGGCCATGATTCGCCAAACGCCCTTCCTCCTGCGACTCAATCGCCTGCCAAAGGGTCCTTTCCAGGCGGGATTGGAGTTGCGGCTTGCGGTGGGCCCCAACTCTCGTCAGTGGGCTGCCCTGCTGCAAGGCCTTCGCCCCGCCTTGATTGACCAGGGATTGGTCGATGGTGGTCCATCGCTGCAAAGCCCCGCCGGCGCGATCGGCTCGGCCAGGTTCCCGGCCGCCCAGTGGAGCCGCGATGACGGCCAGGTGGTGGGTGGGTGGCGCTGGTTGCGGGAGCCAGGGGCCGATCCCCAGCTGCTGTTGTTTCTTGGGCCAGACCCCAAGGGCCCCAAAGCCGACGGTGGGCCCAAACCCGATGGCGCATCTAAAAGCGATTGGGCATCCAATAGCGATTGGACACCAGCGGGCAAGGCTTTGTTGCGGCTGCGGCTAAGCCCCAAGGACCTGGCGGGCCTGGGGCTGCTGCCACCGGATTTACCCAAGCCAGTTCGGGCGGCCAGCCAACTGGCCATCGACGCCTCCATCAGGCGTGGTGATCCCCTTAGCCAGCTGGGGGGATCCATTCAGTGGGAGCGTTCTCGCTAAGAGGAGTTGTCTCGCTAGCGGGAGCCAGTTTCTCAGCTTGGGCCTTTTCGCGCTTGCGCCGATCGGCGGCCACGGTTTCCTCCATCAGTTCCACCGCCTGGGCCAACTTCTCCAGGTTGGTGGCATAGAGGTTGATGTCCTTATCGAGCCGATCGCGCAACAGGCCCATGGCCGTGCCCAGGTCGTGGGCATAGCTGCGCAAGGTGGCTGGGTCCGTGCCATCGGCGCCCTGGGCCTGCTCCAGGAGGCTGAAGAGGCCAACGGCCACGAGCCGTGAGTAGTGAAAATCAGGCCGGCGACTGCCTGCCAGGGCTGCGGTTACCGGTTGGGGGGCTCCCTCGCCTTGCTGCTCCACCCATTGCTTAAGTTCTACAATTACAGCGCAATCTTGACGTGTTTCGTTTTGACCAGTAATGATAAAATCTATGCGCTTGCTCGTATTGGGCACCTG
>CANHGA010000059.1 GCA_947460085.1 Synechococcaceae cyanobacterium | reverse complement strand
GACAGCCGCGGCCTGGCTGGAGGCCACCGCATTGATGACTGCGGCCGAATCCACCACAGCCGAGGCACCGCGGGAGCGGGTGCGCCCCCCCCGGCGGGCCGGCAGTTCCACCTCGGGGGGCGCAATGCTGGTGGTGGTGGGCACAGAAACCGTGTGGACGGTTTCGGGCTCAAGCTGGATCGGCAATGGGGTGATCTCCACCGGCACCGTTACAAAGTCTTGGTTGCTCTCCCCCCGGGAACGGCCATAGGCACGGCCTGAACCGGCATCCGAAGAACGAGAGCTCGACGAGCGTGAGTTCGACGAGCGTGAATCTGAAGAGCCAGAATCTGAAGCCAGCGCATCCGTAGCGGAAGACTCGGTGTAGGAAGCTTCGGTCGAGGACGCATCCGTTCCGGTGCCACCCCGACCGCCCCGGCCACGACGGCGGCGGCCACCGGAGGCGGCCAGCTGTTGGCGAGCCTCCTCAAGCACGCTTTCGGCATCCTCTCCAGGGCGCACAACACGCACCATCACGTTGTCGCTTGCAGGGGGCTCCGCCAACAACAAGGTGGGGCTCAGGCCCATCCAGCCAAAAACGATCTCCTGATCAGCATCCATCGGCACCGCCACCAGATCGGGGTCGTGGCGACGGGAAAGGGCGGGCTCACTGGCCGCTGCTGTCGATGGCGACGTTTGCACCTCTGCGCCATCGGTCTCGGCGCCATAGGCGCCGTAGGGCTCTACGCCCTCACTCCCCGCACGGCGACCCCCACGACCGCCACGACGGCGGCCAGAGGAACCGGTTTCAGGAGCACCAGGGGTGAACACCTCCGCCCGCGCCGAGGCCGCCGAGCGCACCAGGCCGGTGAGGGTGGCCAGGGGCTGGAGGGTGTCTTTGCCAGGCAGCACCGCCACATGGCCGAGGCCGCCGCAGCTGGGGCAGGCGCGACCAAACAGCTCATAAATGTTCTGACCCTGGCGCTTGCGGGTCAGCTCCACCAAGCCAAGCTCCGTGAGCTGGGCGATCTGGGGGCGAGCGCTGTCATGGCGCACGGCCTGGGTGAAATGCTCCAGCAATTGCAGCTGGTCGCGGCGCGACTCCATGTCAATGAAGTCGACAATCACCACGCCACCGATGTTGCGAAGCTTGAGTTGACGGGCAATCTCAACGGCCGCTTCACAGTTGGTCCACAGCACCGTCTCGCGGGCATTGGCCGAGCGGGTGAAGGACCCCGAGTTCACGTCGATCACCGTGAGGGCCTCGGTGGGCTCGATGATCACGTAGCCCCCAGAGGGCAGGTCCACCCGGGGCTTCAAGGCATCTCGGATGGCAGCGTTGACCCGGAAGTGCTCGAGGATTTCCGGATAATCACTGTGGTGCTCCACCTGCAAAGTCGCCTGGTCAGCGCCCAGGAACGCCTGCACCCGGCCCACGGCGTCGGCACTATCCACCACCACCCGCACCACATCCGGGGAATAGAGATCGCGAAGCACCCGATGGACGAAGTCCTCATCCCGGTTGAGCAGCACCGGAGGGCTCGCCGACTCAGCCGCCGTTTGAATCCCTTCCCACTGGCGCAGCAGGTTTTCAAGGTCGTCGATCAGGAGGTCTTCGCTGATGCCTTCGGCCTCGGTACGAATCAACAAGCCCGCGCCCGGGGGCTTGATCAACACCCCAAGGGCCCGCAGACGATTGCGTTCGTTTTCGCCGTTGATGCGGCGAGAAATATTCACCCCTTGGCCGTGGGGCTGCAGCACCAAAAACCGACCCGGCAAGGACAAATTGCCCGTGAGCCGGGGCCCCTTGGTGCCCGTGGGCTCCTTCATCACCTGCACCAAAACCTTTTGGCGCGGCTCGAGTAATTCCGTAATGCCGGCGGCGCCTTTCCTTAGGCGCAGGGGACCCAGGTCGGTGACATGGATGAAGCCATTTTTCTCACTTTCACCAATGTTGACGAAGGCCGCATCAATGCCGGGCAAGACATTTTCAATGGTGCCGAGATAAACATCACCAATCTGATAGCGGCCCTGGGCCACAACCAATTCATCAACACGTTCGTCGGTGAGCACTGCAGCGATTCGCAGCTGCTCGGCAATGACGATCTGCTGGGGCATGGGGGAAAGATGGACCCATGGGGGCCCGACCGGGAAAGGAACGGAACTGGAGCTGGAGTGGGGCTGGGATGGAGCTGGGATCCGGTGAAGGCACTGGCCTGTCACCGCAATCAGGAGGCTCTAAACAAAAACGGGGCCTTGAAAGAACGAGCTTTCAAGGGGCAGGACTGAAAAATCTTGGAGCCAAAGACTGAAGAAAAAAGGGGCGGCTTGCCCTAGGCGCTGAGACACACCAAACAACGGTGGACTGGGAGACGAAACTTCTGGGATTGCAGCCCCCCTAGGGAGAGCCCCCAAGGAAGATCAAATCCGACGAGGTCAAGACCGGAGCGAGTAAGCGACTGGCGCAAAAGCCAGCTGCTTAACGACTACAGATTGCGTTAAAAGCTTTGGGCTGCAGAGGCTGCATCGAGCAGAACCTGCGGCTACAAGCTCAAAGGCAAACGGCCTTTTCGCCTTGATCTCAAATTAGCACGGGCTTTAGGTGCAAAGCCTGGCGCCGTAACCGGCCCAGATGCAGGGGCCGATCGAGCTGCTCGGAAAGCCAATGCTGAAGTTGTTCTGGCCTCAAGCTGCGCCCAGAGGCATCGATGGCAGCGTCGAGCTCCAGCATCACGCTCCCCCCTGGCTCCAGGTTGAGGCCCAGGCCCAGCAGGGCCTCCCGGCAATCGCGCTGCCTCGGCCTCCCTTTTTTATCGGTGTCCTGCCAGATCAGCGATGGCGCCGCCAGCACAGCCGCAACGGCCTGCTGCCATTGCTCCAAGGAGGGAAGGATTGGATCTGGTGCCGGCGTGAGTTGGATCTGCCAGCGAGCTGCCATGAGCTGCTGGGAGAGGCTCGGGCCAAACACCTCCACCGATTCGGCTGAAAGCAATTGAAACTCTTGGGGCAGCTCGACCTGGAGCCGCGCGCGCACCGCAGCGGGGTCGACAAGTTCCACAAACTCCAAATCCAGCCATTCCCCCAGGCCTTCCACCCCCAGGGGCAAGGGCAAGGCGAGCTGCAAGCGCGGCAGGGGATGGAATCCCCCCGTAAAGCTCACGGGCAGGGCGCTGCGCCGCAGGGCCCGCTCCAAAAGGCGCAGGGTGTCGAGATGGCTAATCAGGGCCAGGGAGCCTGATTTGGCAAAGCCAATACGCAGGCGGCAAACCCTTTCGCTTGCAGGCGCCCGCTGGGGTAGCTGGATCGGGATAGGGGGAGGCGGAATCACCACGTTGTGGCCCAGCTCTGGCCCGCAAACGCCGCAGCTACTGCAGCCTTCAAAGGAGCAGTCCGGCACCACGGCTGCAGCCAGGGCCCGCTTGAGGTCGTCCGCCAGCCAACGCTTGTCGATGCCGGAATCGATGTGATCCCATGGCAGGGGTTGGCGGCAAAAGGCCTCAAGATCACTGCTAGTGAGAGCTTCCGCCGCAGTCCAGGCGCCCATTTCCATGGCCCGATACCGGCCGCCCAGGCCCGCCGCCTCGATGGCCCCTGTCCAGGCTGCATAGGTGCGATCGGCCGATTCGAACCAGGCATCAAGGCCAGCACCGGCCCGCCAGGCCGCCTCAAGCACCGGCGCCAGCCGCCGGTCCCCGCGCCCCACAAAATCTTCCACCGCCGAAAGCCGTACGTCGGTGAAGTTGGTCTTGACCCCCCGCAGCTGGCGCAAAGCCGAGCGCAACAGCTCCTGGCGCCTCTTGAATTCCGCCGTGCTGACGCTGTGCCACTGGAACGGCGTGTGGGGCTTGGGCGTGAAATTGCTGATCGTGAGGTTGAGCTCCAGCCGGCCCAGGTCGCCGCATTGGCGCTGGAGGGCCCCGCAGGTGTCGGCAATCCCGAGCACGTCCGGGTCGGTTTCGCCAGGCAAACCAATCATGAAATAGAGCTTCACCTTGCGGTAGCCGCTTTCCATCGCGGTGCGAATGCCCCGGAGCAGATCCCCATCGGTGAGGCCCTTGTTGACAATGTCGCGGAGCCGTTGGGTGCCAGCCTCAGGGGCAAAGGTGAGTCCCGCCTTGCGGGTACCGCCCAGGATGTGGGCAATGTTGGTGTCGAAGCGATCAACCCGCTGACTGGGCAGGGTGAGGCTCACATTTTTGTCGGCGAGGCGGTTGCGGAGCTCCACACCCACCGCCGGCAAGGCCAGGTAATCGGAGCAGCTCAAGGAGAGCAGCGAAAAATCGGCATAGCCGGTTTTGGCCATGCCCTCCTCCACCGCCTCAATCACCGCTTCGGGCTCCACATCCCGGGCCGGGCGGGTGAGCATGCCCGGCTGGCAAAAGCGGCAACCCCGGGTGCAGCCCCGCCGGATCTCAATCGTGAGCCGGTCGTGCACCGTCTCGATGTGGGGCACCAAACCCATGGCGTAGTGGGGCATCGGCGTGGCCGTGCGCCGCAGGATTCGTTTGGGCGGGCCCTTGATCAACGGCTCCAAGCTCACCCCATCGGCGCCCGGGGCATAGAGCGACGGCACATACACCCCAGGCACCTGGGCCAAATCAGCCAGCAGGGCCGAGCGCGACAGCCCGGCCGCCTTGGCCTCGGCCACCACCAGGCCAATCTCAGGCAACAGTTCTTCGCCATCGCCTAGGGCGACGAAATCAAAGAAGGCCGCAAAGGGTTCGGGGTTGCTGGTGGCGGTGGGCCCCCCCGCGAAAATCAACGGCGGTGCCTCGGGATGGTCAAGCGGCAGGTTGCCCCGGTCCCGAGAGAGCAGGGGCACCCGGGCCAAATCCAACATCTCCAAGATGTTGGTGCCGCCGAGCTCATAGCTGAGGCTGAAGCCCAGGATGTCGAAGGCCGGCAAGGGCCGGCGGCTTTCCACCCCAAACAGGGCCAGGTTTCGCTCGCGCAGCCTGGCCGAAAGATCAGGGGCCGGCAGGTAGGCCCGATCACAGAGTTGGCCTGGAAGGCTGTTGAGGATCGAATAGAGAATGATGTGGCCGGTATTGCTGGCCCCCACCTCGTAGACCTCCGGATAGGTGAGGGCCCAACGCACCCCAGCGCCAGCCCAAGCGACCTGCCAATCGCGGGGTTCAACGCCAAGCTCATTGCCCAGATAGCGGGCTGGTTTGCTGATGCCCAGATCAATCAGGGCATCGAAATCAATCGGCGTGCTCGCATCAGCCGCGGCAAAAGGGGCAAGGGTCACGGCAGACGCGGGCAGGCGTTGCCCTGATCGTATGAACGCACCCGCGCCATAGGACAATCCGGCCAGTACTCCGGGGCCCGCGCGGCCCCAGCGCGGCATGGTTCAGGTCAACGGCAACTACCTCAAGCTCAAGGCGGGCTACCTCTTCCCTGAGATTGGACGGCGGGTCAAGGCCTTCAGCGAAGCCAACCCCACAGCTCCGATCATTCGCCTCGGCATTGGCGATGTGACCGAGCCCCTGCCCGAGGCCTGTCGCACGGCGATGAAAGGGGCCATTGATGAGATGGGCACCCGGGAGGGCTTCCATGGCTATGGCCCCGAACAGGGCTATCTCTGGCTGCGGGAGGCCATCGCCAAGGCCGATTTCCAATCCCGCGGTTGCGAGGTGAGCGCCGAGGAGATTTTTGTCTCCGACGGCTCCAAATGCGACAGCAGCAACATCCTCGACATCCTGGGCGAGGGCAACCGCATTGCCGTGACTGACCCCGTGTACCCGGTGTACGTGGACAGCAACGTGATGGCCGGCCGGACCGGCGATGCCGACGATGCCGGTCAATACGGCGGGCTCACCTACCTGCCCATCACAGCCAGCAATGGTTTCATTGCGCCCCTACCCGAGGGCAAGGTGGATCTGATCTACCTCTGCTTCCCCAACAATCCCACCGGTGCCGTAGCCACCAAGGCCCAGCTGAAGCAATGGGTCGATTATGCCCTGGCCAACGATGCCCTGATCCTGTTTGACGCCGCCTATGAAGCCTTCATCCAGGATCCCGAACTGCCCCACTCGATCTATGAGATCGAAGGGGCCCGCCAGTGCGCGATCGAATTTCGCTCCTTCTCAAAAAATGCCGGCTTCACCGGCACCCGTTGCGCCCTCACGGTGGTTCCCAAGGGGCTGATGGGCACGGCCGCCAATGGCGAAAAGGTGGAGCTTTGGGCCCTGTGGAACCGCCGCCAATGCACCAAATTCAATGGCGTCAGCTACATCGTGCAGCGGGGCGCCGAAGCGGTGTATTCCGCTGCCGGCCAGGCCCAAGTGAAGTCCCTGGTGAGCTTCTACATGGAGAACGCCGCCATCATTCGCCAGGAGTTGACGGCGGCTGGCTTAACTGTGTATGGCGGCGAACAGGCTCCCTACGTGTGGATTCAAACCCCCGAAGGGCAGGATTCCTGGGGCTTTTTCGACCACTTGCTGGGCAACGCCCACGTGGTGGGCACCCCCGGCAGTGGCTTTGGCGCCGCCGGCGAGGGTTACTTCCGGCTGTCGGCCTTCAACAGCCGCGCCAATGTGGAAGAGGCCATGCGCCGCATTCGCTCCCTTTGAACGCGTCATGAGAACGGCAACCCAAAGCAACCTTGGCCGCGAAACCGGCGGTGCAGCGGTCATGGAGAAAGCACCGGAGCGGGTGCGCAAGCCCTCTCCCCGCTACAAGGTGCTGCTCCACAACGATCCGGTGAACACCATGGAATACGTGGTGGTCACCTTGCGGCAGGTGGTGCCCTCGCTCAGCGAACAAGATGCCATCGCCGTGATGGTTGAAACCCACAACACCGGCGTGGGCCTGGTGATCGTCTGCGACCTGGAGCCGGCGGAGTTTTACTGCGAAACCCTGAAGGCCAAAGGGCTCACCAGCAGCCTCGAGCCTGAAAGTTGATGGGCTTGCACTGGTGGGGAACGGCGCTGTATGTGCCCGTCCTCTACGGGCTGGGTTGGCTGGTGGTGCGGCCCCTGGCCTGGATCTCCCCGAGCTGGCGCAGTGATCAAATCGATCTAGCCGGCGTGGTGGTGGCCCTGGTGCTGCTGCTGGTCAGCCTGCCCCTACGGCTGCGCCAGGTTTGGGGAGATAACCACCCATGGCAACGCCTGGGCTTGGCCGTACCCATCCGGGCCGGGGCCCAAGCCTGGCTGCGGGGGGCCCTGAAGGCCGCCCTGCTGTTGGCCCTGGTTTGCGGGGCGCTGCTGCTCGGCGGCCAGGCCCGCTGGCTCGGCGATGTGAGCCTGGGGCTGCTCCTCAATGGCCTGGCCCTCATGGCCGGTGTGGGCTTTGCCGAAGAGCTGCTGTTTCGCGGCTGGCTCTGGGGCGAACTCGAGCTGCAGGTGGGTCCCAAGCGCGCCCTGCTACTCCAGGCCGCCATCTTTGCCCTGCTCCATCCCTGGTACCGCTACCCAGGGCTGCAAGCCCTCGGCCTACTGGGGGGATTGGTCCTGCTGGGCCTTGTCCTAGCCCTGCAGCGCCGCGCCGATGGGGGCACGCTCTGGGGATCGATCGGCCTGCACGGTGTTTTGGTAGGGGGCTGGTTTCTGGTGCAGACAGGGGTCCTGCAAATTTCACCGGGGGCTCCGGCCTGGTGGGTGGGGCCTGGCTTTGCCGACATCAACCCCACCGGCGGACTGCTCGGCTGGCTTGGCCTGGGCGCCCTGGTTTGGGCCCGCAGGCGCTGGTGGAGCGCTGCTAACGGGTCGCCTTAGCCAACGCCCGGCGCCCTTCAACGGGGGCATGCAAGGCCTCTTCCAGGGGGGCCAAGCCGTAGTCCCGTTCGAGCAAATCCATCACCGTGCGCCCGAAGTCCTCGGGGTTCAGATCGAAGGCCTCCAAACAAATCCGGCCGAAAGTGCTGCCCATGGGCTCGGGGTTCCACAGCATCTTGCGAGCCGTCCAGGGCAGCATGCTCATCGGGTTGTAACCCGGCTTGATCAGGCCCTGATCGAAGCCGTACTGCTCCAGGTGGGTGTGGGGTTGGAGACCGATAAAAAAGATCGCTGGCTCCACCTTGTCGGCGCCAAAGATCTGCTCCAGGGCTCGGTGGTACGCCACGGTTTGGCGAATCGTCTCGGGGCGTTCGTCGATGACGTTGAAGGAGTAGTTCACCGAGACGTGCTCGCGGAAACCAGCTCGCGCCAACAGGCGACAATTCTCAAGCACGGTGCGCAAGTTGTAGCCCATGCGCATCTTGCGCACGAGCTCCTGGGAGCCGGAGGTGATGCCGATCTCGAAATAGCTCATGCCCGTGGCCACCATCAACTCAGCCAGCTCGGCATCGAGGTTGTCGGCTCGGATGTAGGCGGCCCAACGGATATCGCTCCAACCCTCGGCCTGGATGGCGCGCAACAGCTGCTTCGCGTCGTCGATATAGCGGCGGGCCGGGATGAACTGGGCGTCGGTAAACCAAAAACCGCGCACCCCCCGGTCGTAGAGCTGGCGCATCTCAGCAATCACCTCCTCAACCGGGTTGACCCGCACGGCCTTTCCCTCAACCACCGTGTAGACGCAATAGCAGCAGTTGTGGGGGCAGCCACGTTTGGTCTGGACGCCGACGTAGAAGTCGCCACCCTCCAGATACCAGTTGAGCTGGGGCCAGATCGATTCGATGTAGGCGTAGTTGCAAGCGGTTTTCTCCATGCCCGAGGGCTGCTCATGGATCAGCCCGGGCCGGGGCGCCTCACCCACCACAAAACAGCGTTCACTGGCGAGGGAGTCGCCGCGAATCAATTTCTCGAGCAGGGGCTCCCCTTCCCCCACTGACACCACCGTGCCCTTGGGCAGGCTCCGGCCGAGCTGTTCGTAAAAAACGCTCACGGCCCCACCACCGAGCACGGCCGTGGCCTGGGGGCAAAACTGCTGGGCCCGCTTGAGGCCGCGGCGCACCAGGCGCAGATTGCGCCAAAGCTCTCCGTAGAACGACGCCATCAGCTGCAAGCCGCCCAAGGCGCCCCTTAAGCGCTTTAAGGGATTAAGGGCATAGAACACCTCGAAGGAGTTCTGGAGCGGATTGCCCCCCCGCCCATCAACGGGGGCATAGATCTGGATATCGCGCCAAGAAAACACCAGCAGGCTCGGCTGGAAAGCGCGCACCGCTGCGTCGAGCACGCGCTCCACATCCAGGACAGGCACGGCGGCCAAATCCAGGATCTGCTGGGCCATCTGGGGAAACTGCTTGTGCAGATGGTCGGCCAGATAGATCGGGCCCACCGGAAAAATCGGATTACAGGGCAGGCGCACCAGCAGAACGCGGTGATCGCCAGGCCGGATCGCGGCGTTCACGGCACTGGGCTCCCGGGCCTCATGGGAAATGGACGCTAACAACCTGAACTGGGATGACGCAGGACCTGAACTCGAAACCGACCCCCTCACAATCGGCGCAATGTTCCGTTACAGTGTCGTTGGCGGGTAACCGTCCTGGCGGCTTTCCGTCTTCGGGGTTCCGTCCATCCATACCCGTTTCCTTCGGGAGACACTCTTCTTCTCGTTCTCATGACCACCACTCTCCAGCAGCGCCAAGGCGCAACCAGCTGGCAGCAGTTCTGCGAGTGGGTCACCTCCACCAACAACCGCCTCTATGTGGGCTGGTTCGGTGTGCTGATGATCCCCACCCTGCTGGCTGCCACCATCTGCTTCATCGTTGCGTTCATCGCAGCACCCCCTGTCGACATCGACGGCATCCGTGAGCCTGTTGCAGGTTCCCTGCTGTACGGCAACAACATCATTTCTGGTGCTGTTGTTCCTTCCAGCAACGCCATCGGTCTTCACTTCTATCCCATCTGGGAAGCCGCCAGCCTCGACGAGTGGCTGTACAACGGCGGTCCTTTCCAACTGGTGGTTTTCCACTTCCTCATCGGCATCTATGCATACATGGGACGTGAGTGGGAACTCTCCTACCGCCTCGGCATGCGCCCCTGGATCTGCGTTGCTTACAGCGCACCTGTGGCTGCTGCTTCTGCTGTGTT